>JAIRUU010000023.1 GCA_031254225.1 Candidatus Elusimicrobium euhamitermitis | reverse complement strand
CACTCTCGCCCACCGCGTTGTCAAATACTACATTTTTATATGACGGGTCTACTTTTAACTCTTTTAAATTTATCTGCTCCGTCCGCGGTGACACCGGACGCGGACCTAACGGTTTCTGGGTACTTAAAACAGAGTGCCCCTCACTCATATTATTATAGCCCGCGGCTTCTTCACCTCTCAACCCGTTCAACCGCTGCGCCGATAACGCCCTCCTTTCCGCGTTTACCGCTCCAGAAGCTTTTGCAAATTTGGCCGCTAACCCTACTTTCTTAACGTCAGACATGCCAGCCGCTACTTCAGGCATCGTCACCGTTGACATCGGCGACATTACCCCACTCCTTACCGCCGCCGCTCTTACTCCCGCCTGCGTATTCTGTCCCGCCCTCACTGCCTCCAACGTTCCCAGACGACCCTTGCCTGCCAATGCCGCCACCCTCGCCCTGTTAAGTTTTCCAAGCTGCATATACGCGCCCGCCACCTGCTTCATTCCCATTGCCAAATTAACCAAACTAAGCACCACTAACGACATCATTACCAAATCACCGGACGCACCTAAGCCCAGCGCCCTTGCGTTCTTTATATACCTCTCTATCTTTTTATCGTCGCGACCTGTGTCTATAAAATACGACGTGTCCTTCAACTCATACCTTATCGCCTTAAAAATCTTCCTCTTTAGTGACCTCTGCGTCCCCTCATTTATGTCCCAATAATCTGACTCCGCTAATTTCTTTAACGTCTCATAATACCCAACCTCACTTAACTCTTCCCCCTGCGCTCCAGTTACCACCCCAACCAATAACGGCATGTGTATATCGTCGCTGACGTTACGCGCCGCCGCATTTATGCTTATTGCCCTTTTCCCCTGTAATAATATTTCCCGCTCTAATTTACGGCTCCTCTCGCTCCCGTTCTCAGATATCAGTTTCCCGATATCCTCAAATACGTTCCTCGTTGCTACCTGTATCCTCTCGTCTTTTAATAGTTCACACTGCCCCGCGCCGTACCCCTGCGCCTTGCACTCTTCCTCGTCCGCATATTCAAACTTCTCCGTCACTGAGTTTAAATATCTCCCACTGCCGCCCCTTACCGCGTTTACTCCACCTATCGCTAATCCCGTTACCCCGCTCGGCGTAGCCGTACCCAAAACTTTGTTGAACAATATGTCCAAAATCCCATTTACGTGCTCCCCTTCATATAAACTGTCCTCTAATAAAAATTTCTTTATTATCCCGTATGACTCCTCTGTGTCCATGCTCATCAACGACATCACTCCATACTGCGCTACCACGCTCCCAGCCCCCTTTGTATAATATTTCCATATAAACTCTTTCACCAGCCGCGCGTCCGAACCGCTGTTGCTCACTAAACCTAATCCATACACCGCGTCCGTTACTTTCACACATTCTTTCCCCTTTTCACGGCGACCTCCTTCTACCACTGTCCACTTAGACGCAACGCTGCCCTCCGGCAGCATATCTTTAAAACTTCCCCCGCAATTGCTCCCCCATTCATTTATCACATCACGAAAATATTTTGCCGCAGCTTCCCGATTCGCTTTGCTAAAATTATAGTTCCTAACAAGCCACATTATTTCCCCAGACGTCTCCACTATGCTCTTCCCGTTATTATATCCGTATAATTCCAACCCCAACTCTAACCCCCCCTCCGCAAATATATCCTCCCTTATACACTCATATCCACCCTCATCACGACATACTTCCCCACTACCCGCTCTCTGCCCCGATAAAAGCATTTTCACCGCGCCCTCTAATTCCCGATACTTCCAATCCTCCCTTATCCACTCCTTGGCTTTTGCAACGTAATAACCCTTCGCATATGCCTCGCGCCCTCGCTCCATCGCCCCAGTCAATCCTCCCCCTGACTTAAATGGATTTAATCCTTTTGCCACCTCTTCTCTACTTACCAACGGCACAGTTACCCGCGCGCCTAAGCCGTAAGCGCCTAAGGTTGAGGAGGAAAATTCGTTTACTTGTTTGATTGTTGTTTTAAGCGCGCGGCCGCCCGTTGATGAAGGCGCGTAGACCTGCGCCGCGGCGTCAAACGGCAGCAGGCTGGTTATAATAACAGCGCTTATTATTTTGGTAAGCAATTTTTTAATACTGCCGTCGGAATCCATATTTTTATCCCATCATTTATGTTATATATATATGTTAAATTTATATGTTTCAGGCCGCCAGGGCCAAAGGACCTACCGGCGTATGGGCATAAAGACCTATTTCCCGCCGAGCGCGTTTTAAGCGCATTAAAAAACCCCCGCTTTTTTATCGCGGGGGGTTTAAATTTTTAAATTTTTTATATTTATTTAACCTAACGCCCTCCGCTCTTTATTTGTCCAAAGCATAAGAATAACGCGATTCTCAAGAGTATTGAGAACTGCGCGGACAGTGCGTATTATATGGTTAAAAATATTTTTCATAATTTCTGTACCAGCGTGTTACTACATTAATATTATACAAATTTTTTAGAAATTTTGACGAAGTATTTTACGCGGCAGTATTTTTTTATAAAGCTCAACCTGTTTTGAGACGGTGTTTTGCGCGGAAAACGTTTGTTTGTCAAAAACTTCCGCGCCGTTTTTAAGACGGCGGCACAACTCTTTGTCGCCCAGAACGCGCAATATTTTTGCCTCCAGATATTCTCTGTTTCCCTTTGGCGCGAGCAGGCCGCTGCGGTTATTTTTTAAAATTTCAGCCGTGCCGTCCGCCGCGTAACATACGGCCGGCACTCCCGCGCCTAGGGCTTCAATCAGCGCGACGGGCAGCCCCTCGCGCAAAGAAGCGGAAACGTATAAATCCGCAATTCCCAGCAGTTCCCGCACGTCTTGCCGCGCGCCGAGGAACATAAGATTTTTTTTAAGGTTTAATTTTTTCGCAAGATTTTTAACAGCGCCTTCTTCGCTTCCGCCGGCGCCGGCGTAGAGAAAATAAACGTCCGGCATTTTTTTGACGACGGCCGCGGCAGCCAAAACAAAATCCCGCGCGTTTTTCTCAGGCTTAAAATTGCCGCAGGATAAAACTATTTTTGCGGGCCCCTTAACGCCCAGCGCGTCAAGTTTTTTTGTTTTGTCAAAACCGCGCGGCAGGTTTTCAAACAGCGCGCCGGGGTAAATCAAAACGTTTTTTTTCGCGCCGCCTATGCGCAGGCGTTTGGCTTCTTCCATATTTGAGGAAGAAACAAAAATGAGTCTGCGCGTTATAAGCGCCCACATTTTTTCAAGCGCGGCGTAAAAACGGTATCTTTTTTTGCCGCCGTAAACGCTGAAACCCAGGCCGTGATACGTGTGCGCGACCTTGGCGCGCGGCCAGAAAATATAAGCGGCCGCCCGTCCTATAATGCCCGCCTTCGGGGTATTTGTGTGGATTATGTGCGGCCGTATTTTTAACATTATTCTGCCGGTCTGCAGAACGGCGATGACGTCGTGTAAAATATTTAACGGGGAAATTTTCTGCCTTAAACTTTTTATGATAAAAAAATTATTTTTAAGCCCGCGGGAAGCCAGACTTTCAAAAGCGCCGCCCGGGCCCGCGGCAAGAAAAGCGGTAAAATTTTCCGGCAGATTCTGCGCGGAATAAAGGACGCTCTTCTGCGCCCCGCCCGTGTCCATGCGCGTGATAATATAGAGGATTTTTATTTTGCCGCGTTTTGACATTGTAAGTTACTCTTTTCCCCTCTCCCCTTGCCTGCCGCGCCGTAGTGAAACGGAGGCGGGCGGGAGAGGGGAAATTCATTGGTCTGTTGTTTTTATTTCCGCGGTCGGGAAATAAAATTTTAAGATTTCTTTAAAGTTTTTATCCTGCGCTTCCAGGCCTCTTGCGCCTGCTATGCACATGCCCGCGCCCGAGCCGCTGTCCGCGCCGATAACCAGCAGCGACAGCAGTTTTTTGCCTTTATATAAAGGAATAATATTGAACAGCGTTGAGCGCGTTGTTCCGGCGCCCAAAATAAATTTCATCTGCGCGGCGCCGGTTACTTCAAGAGAATCTTTTGCGCCTTTAAAAACCAGGCTTTCAACGCGGCCAAGCTCCGTGGTCTTATTAATTTCCACCGCCGTTATTTTGCCGATATTTTTAAAATAATTCGCGCGGTTTTGCACGTCCGCCATATCATAATAATACGCCCACTTTACCGGCGCCCACTGCGTGGGGTCTGACGGCGCGGAAAGCAAATCTTCCGGCGGGTTTGAAATCAGATATTTAAAAACGTTTGACGGGCTGTAAACAAAATCCGGCGCGGAAGGCGCGTTTTTAACGCCGTCCCCGTACACAAAACAATTATCGTAAAAACCTAAATTGCCGTTGGCAAGCCTTACGCCGCGCGTGGCTTTCACGGCGTCCGCCGACGGGCCGGACTGTATGTTTACGCCGCCGTATTTGAGACCGGGCTCATTGTCAGTAACCGCGTCAAAATTTTCCAAATAACTTCTGGCGGCCACGGCCAAAGCTTTAAGCGCTTCTTCACGCAGGCCCGCGGCTTCCGCGCCGCCCATAATCATTGACGACAGCACGTCCTCAAGCGCGGCGGTGTTGACAAGCGTAAAACCTTTCGGCCCGGTTGTTACCGTAAGAACGCCGGTAAGTTCTTTGTCGCTGAAATCAGCCTCAAAATCATTTAAGCTTTTGGCGTTTTTAACAAGCATTGTTTTGCCCTGCGCCGGGGTGAGAGTGACGGGGCGTTTGGTAGCAAATTTTATATTGCCGTAGCGGTCTTTTATGACGAGGCTGGCCGCGTCCGGCGCAAAAATAATCCGCTCCGCCACCATGGGCGCGCTTTTAAAAACTTCGCCCAGTTTTTCGTCCTGCACGGACAGAGGGCCTTCGCTCACTATTTCAAAACTCTGCAGCGCGGCAGGCGTTTTGTCCGGCCGCGCGTAAAGAGAAATTTTTATTTGTCTGCCGCCGGCGGTTTCATAAGAGCGCGCTATGGGCGTTTCAAGTTTTGAGACAAAAAGCGTTTTGTTTTTGATTTCTTTTTTGTCAAGTTTTTTTAATCTTTTTGCCGCGGCCGCGTCCCGCGTGTCTTTTGTAAAATTCATGGCGTAATACTGCCATGCGCCGCTAAAGTCTTTTTGCTTAAATTTAATGTCCGCGAACAAACGGGCGGCGGGGAAATTTCTATCGTCGTGGTTAAGCGCCTGCTGCGCGAAAATGCCGGCGGCTTTTAAATTTCTTTCGTCCCCTATGTCAAAACTCACGCGGCCTATCATGTACGCCGCAAGACTGATAAGATAAGGGTTTGTGGAATAAATGTAGGCAAAATTTTCCTGCGCTTTGGGCCTGTTTTTGGAAAGAAAGTCCGACACCGCGGCCGCCAGCCGAACGGAAGCCGTGTACTCAAAATCCGCCGTAAGATAAAACATTGCGTCCGCCTCTTTTTTGGCGTCTTTATAATTTCCAGCGCTTACAAGAAACCATGTTTTGGCAAGAAAAGCAAAAGGATTTTCCGCGTCCAGCGCAACGGCTTTGTTGATGTGGGTAAGCGCGTCCGCTGTAAGCCCTCGGTTGAAATAAGCGAAAGCGAGTTCCGTCTCAGCCTGCGCCGCAGCGGCGCTGCCGCCGGAAGACGCGGCGGCCGTAAGCTCCGCCCTGCACTTTTCAAAATCCGCGCCCGCGCAAAACTTGGCGGCCGCGGCTACTTCGGGCAAAAGTTTATAATCAAAAACGGTTTTTCTTATGCGCTCTTCGTTAAGCCGCACGTCGGGCTTTCTCTCATAGCCGGACTGCACGGCCTGCGCTTTTAAAATACCGGCCGCGGCAAAAATAAAAGCCAAAACCGCCGCCGGAATAATATGTTTTTTCATAACAAAATTATACCAATTTTTTCCCTCTCCCTGTGACTGCCGCGCCGTAGTGAAACACAGGCGGGAGGGAGAGGAAAAAAATAAGGGCAAGGGCAAATAAAAAAATCCCCGCCGAGGAAGCGGGGATTTTTGAGATTGTAAACTTACTTGCAGCCGCAGACGCAGGACAAAAGTTCTAGCAGCACGTCACGCGTCTTGCGTAATACGTCAGCGGAACTGAATAGCCGCCGCCCCCTCCTCCCGTGCAATAAGTTGAATAGTGGGAACAGGTGGGGCTCTCCGGACAGTCAACCCATGTGGTCTTACATTCCAGCTGCGGAGGCGGAGCAGCGGGATTTAAGTCCTCGCAGGAAGACAGAACGCCCGTTCCCGCCTGGTCCTGGCAGGAATAGCCGTCAGCCGTTTTGCCGCCGCCGACGTCCACGGAGGACCATGCTTTCGGAACCGTAGCCGCGGGAAGCGTTATCGCGCTTATGCATTTATATTTTTCGTAACCTGCGGTCTTGCACAATTTTGACATATCCACGCCTTTCTGGCAGTACCCAATGGAGCCTATTTTGGAAAAATTCTTGTTTGACAGAGACGGCCAATTGCCAAGAAACATGGTAGCCAGGATTTTGCCGCCGTCCCAGCCCACCTGTTTTGCGTCGGCCGATTTAACCTTATTCCCGTTTACTATTTTATACTCCTCGCCTCTTACGTTAAGCTTCCCGCCCACATAGAACTCAAGCGACCACCGCTGGCATTTCAAACGCGCCGCCGCGGAAGTGGCGTACGTTGAGGCAAACTGGTCCCATCCTCTGCCGGCTTTAAGAGGGTCAACCGACGCGGCTGGATTGTCCTTGCCTATATGACAGTCAAAATTCTGCCCTTCGGTGCAGTCCCCGTTAAGAGTAGGCCTTTCAAAAGGGCTCTGGTTATTATTTATCAGCACGCCGACGCTGTAATTATACACCGTGGCCCTGGCCGCCGCCTGAGCGTCGCTGAGAGCCTGCTTTTGCGAGCTTGATACCTGAACGTCCCAGCAGTTAGTCTTAGGCTGTCCGGGCTTGCACGTATAAGCGTCCTGAATATTGCCGTCGCACGTGTCAATGCTGTCAAAACCCGACGAAGGAAGGCTGTAGAGAGACTGTTTAGCCAGAGTCCCGTCCGGGTAAAAATAATCCCAATAACCGCAGTAAGCGTAACTTAACTTCATCGGCGCCAAAGCGTCGGCGGTTTTAGTGCAGTTTGACGTCTCGTCAATAACAAGGAATGTGGCCGTTTTCGTAATATTCGTACATTTCTGCTCTGTTCCGGCATCGTGATTAGCAGGGTCTTTCCACTCATCCACGCAGTTCTGTTTACACGGCGTATCCAGACAATAGGTAATATCCTTCCACCTCATGGTCTTCGCTTTGGGATTCATGGGCCTTGCGTACGGGAAAATTTTTGTTTTTCCGCTTGTGTCGTGCATATTCCACGTGTCTATTAAATGAAGTTCGGATTCAAGACCCTCTGAGAAAGGCGACCGTATTGTACCATTGCCCAATGTATTGTTAAGCCTTAAAAGGCCGGCGGCCAGCCTGCCCTTCGCGTCGGTTGCGGACCGTGCAGGATTAGGCCCCACAAGCACAAATTTGGACGATACCTGATCCGCGCTTTGCACGTTAAGGTCAGCCCCCACGTCAAGCATGGTAATGCCGAACGAGCCCGCTTTAATGGCCGGCGTGTTAGGGCCGGTGCCCAGAACGGCGACCTCGTTGGCGGTTATCTCGTCATAAACCGCGTAAGGCGTGGGGTAATAGGAAACCATTTTCTGCGCTTCCTGCGCCGCGGCAAAAACGGCGGGCAATAAAAATAAAACGGCAATAAAAAATTTTTTCATAGTTCCTCTATAGAGAAAGTAATTGTCATAAATATATACAACGCTATAAACTATTATAATAGTTTTTTACAAAAAAAACAGACCTATTTAAATTTGTAATCATACTATAGATTTGATATATTGAATTAGCCTAAATATTCGTAAAGGGGGTTCCAATGCTTCCGCAGACAAAAAACGGCCGCAAATTTAAAAGCTTAATCCCGCGCGGCAAAGAAGCGTTTACTTTAATGGAAATAGGCGTTGTAGTGCTCATCATAGGCATACTGGCGGCCATAGTCATACCCATTTATACAACCGCCGTGGATAAAAGCAGATTTACAAATCTTATGCCGTCAGTCAAAGATATCGTTAACGCCGAAAGAGAATATCAATACGGCTCCGGCGCTTACACAAATAATTTCCAGAACCTTAATATCTCGCTGGGGGACGGGCAGTCAGCCTCGCAGGATACCGTGTCCCTTTTGAACGGGACAATACAGTTTAAAGTGGTTATAGAGGGCGATTTCATTTACGTAAGCGGAACCGACAGCCGTATAAAGAACGTTTACAAACAATATCTCCCCGACTCGCCGCAGTTCCCCGGTTCAAGACAGTGCGAAGCTCCGCAGAATGACGAAAGGGCAAATAATCTCTGCCTTTCCCTTAACGGAACGGAAATAGGAACCAACGGCGTGAACGCCGTTTATGCTCTTGACAG
>JAIRUU010000127.1 GCA_031254225.1 Candidatus Elusimicrobium euhamitermitis | reverse complement strand
GTTTTTTTTATGATTTCATTAAAAAACGGGGCATTGGCGCGGGTGTTGGACATTTCTCCTTTCATCCCGCCCATAGCGTTGCCTATTATAACGGCTGTGCGCGTACGGTCAAATTCTTTAGCGTCATAACCGCTGTCTTTAAGCGCCATGGCCGCGGCTTCAACGGCAAGGCACTGCACCATGTCCATCTGTTTGGCCACCTGCGGCGGTATTCTGTATTTAAGGGAATCAAATTTAAAGCCGCGTATAAAACCGCCTATTTTGGAATAGGTTTTATCCGGCGCGTTATGGTCCGGACTGTAAAAAAGGTCCGGATCCCAGTGGGTTTCTTTAGATACTTCGGTTATGCAGTTTTTGCCGCTTATAATGTTTTGCCAAAAAATGTCCTTGTTAAGCGCTTCCGGCATGATAGCGCCTATACCTACTACGGCTACGGGTTCCAAATTTCTGTTTGACATTAACATACTCCCATATATAGCGGTCATGTTACAAAAAAGCTTGTATATTAAATGATATTAAATTTAGAAGCGGTTTTGAACAATTGTCAGGCAAACCGCTTGACAGCGCGGGCTGATATTTATCCATAATTAACGCTGCGCGCCCGGATACCGGAGCCGGCCTCAAAATTTTGTGATATAATAAATAGTATGCAACAGGAAACAGTTTCAGTAAGCAGTTTGTTAAACGAAAAGAACACGCTTTTAATTGAACATGCGGATATGCAGAAAGGGGAGCTGATTAAGCAGCTCGTAAACCTTGCCTGCGCCGGCTTAAGCAATATTGATACCGCCGATATTCTTGACCGCGTGCTTAAACGCGAGGAAAGCATAACCACCACGCTTGACACGGGTCTCAGCATACCGCATTGCAGGGTTGACGGGATATCCGCCTGCCGTGCGGCCATGGCCGTTGTAAAAGACGGCATTAAAGACCCTGTGGCGGATAATATAGACATAAAAGTCATGTTCTTATTTGTTTCACCCTCAAACCCGTCTTTTTTCCAGGCCCACCTGCAGATACTGGCCCAGCTGTCGGAAAAATTTAAAGACAGTTTTATAAACCGGCTGACGCAGGCATCCACCGCCGAAGAAGCTCTTAAAATAGTAAAACAATAATGCCAGACACCTCCCAAACAGCCGTCCCCAAAAGCCCTCTGGGCGTCAAAAAAGTGATGATTATCACCACCGCGGTGCTTACGTTTATTCCTTTTTGGAAAGCGGCGGCAGTCGTGCTGTGCGATTTCGGCTCCAGCGCTTTTTACGCGGGCGGCATAGCCATACGCGCGTTCGGGCCGGCTTTTCCGTGGTATATACTTATAGTAATGCTGGCCGCTGGACCGCTGCTTTTGGTCTATATAGAATCATGCTCTTTATTCGTGCGCGGCGGCATTTATAAGGTTGTCAAAGAGGGCCTCGGCAACAGAATGGCTAAGATAGCGGTATCGGCCATAATTTTTGACTTTGTGCTTACCGGCCCAATAAGCGCTGTTTCCGCCGGGCATTATTTGTCTGGGTTTGTGCAGTCGGTATTTTCTTATATGGACCTGTCTTTTCCGGTGCCGGACAATACTTTTGCCGTCATTTTTGCGGTTTTATGCACTCTTTATTTCTGGCGGCAGAACATAAAAGGCATTTCCGAAAGCGCGGACAAAAGCGCAAAAATAGTTATCGTCACAATGATTGTAGCCATAGTACTCGCGCTTTGGGCAATAGGCACTCTTTTTATCAGAGGCGGCGCGAAACTGCCTCCGTTAAAACCGGAATTTTCGCCGGAGGCTCTGGGCTGGAGCGTCAATTTCAGCTGGTTTAAGGCAGTCGGGCTGCTGGGCGCGCTTATGGCCGTGGGGCACAGCGTGCTGGCTTTGAGCGGTTTGGAAACGCTGGCGCAGGTTTACCGCGAAGTGGAATATCCTAAAATAGAAAATTTAAAGAAAGCCGCGCTTACGGTTTTTTTGTTCGCGCTGCTTTTTACCGGCGGGCTTATGTTTCTGGCTTCAATGATAATACCGCCGGAACTGGTGGCAAATAAATATTATGAAAACCTGCTTGCCGGCCTTGCCATGGAACTTGCCGGTCCGGAAATTTTGAAAATTTTAATGCAGGGCGCGCTGGTTCTTTGCGGCGCGGCAATGCTTGCGGGCGCGGTTAACACGGCTATCGTCGGCTCAAACGCGGTCTTAAACCGCGTGGCGGAAGACGGTATTTTGACGGACAGGTTCAGAAAAATACATAAAAAATACGGCACCACTTCCCGCATGATTAACTTTATAGTGGGAATACAGCTTATAGTAATTTTAATTTCCCACGGCAAAGTTTACGTGCTGGGCGAGGCGTACGCCTTCGGAGTGCTGTGGAGCATTGTGCTGCAAACGCTCTCCACCATACTGCTGCGTATCAAACGTCCGCAGGCGCGTACTTTTCTGGTGCCGTTTAACATACGCTACAAAAATTTCAGCCTGCCAGTAGGCGCGTCGGTAATATTTTTATTCTTTTTTTCCGTGGCTTCAATTAATCTTATAACAAAGAGGGTCGCCACCGTGTCGGGCATAGCGTTTACGGTTTTTTTATTTACGCTGTTTTATATTTCCGAAAGGCTTAACGCCAAAAAAGCGAATATGATGTTTGAAGAAGGACACAGAGAGGAGATTAACACGACGGCGGTTTCCACGCTGGACGAAGCGCTGCGGACGGAGCTGGCGCATAAAAAACGCGTCGTCATAGGCGTTAAAGACCCTGAGAATATGTACCATCTGGAACAGTTTTTAAAAAATATGAAAGACGACAGTTTTGACATTATAGTGCTTTACGCAAAACCCTCGCCGGACACTATGTTCGGCAAAGGCTCTCTAAAAGCCGCGCCGCTGGACGACAAGAAAATATTTTCAAACGTGATTCTGATAGCCGAGCAGTACGGCCACGCCGTAATACCGCTGATGGTAGAATCCAATGACCCTTACTATGCGCTCAGCCAGGTTGCGAGCGAAGCGGACGCGGACAGAATTATTTTAGGGGTTTCCGGCACTTACGGCGCGCAGGACCAGATGGAACGCATGGCCATGGCCTGGGGCGCGGTAAAAGATAAAAAACTTGAACACCCCGTTACGGTGGATATTTTGTGGGAAGGAAGAGAAGTAAATTTTAAATTTACCGTGTGAACGGTTTAATCAGAAATTACGGAGGCGTACGATTTTGCCTCTTTTGTGCGTAAGCCCGAGACGCGAGACTCTATAAAATTCATATTATCCGCGTTAAAAGACGCGTAACCGAAACTGCCGTCCCCGCCGCCGGAAATTATACCCATTAAATTGCCGTTTTCATCCCAAACTCCGCCGCCGGAATAACCGCCGCCCAAATAAAAACCGCTTATCACGCTGTCTCTTGTGCCGCTGAAATAAACGCTCGCGCCTTTAATGCAGGAAACCGATACTCCGTTCGCGCCAACGAAAGCAGCGGAAAACGTGCCTTTAACTCTGTAAGAATTATTATCAAAAGTTACAAGCGTTACGCTTTTTGCGGACACCGGCAAAATTCCGTCCGCTTTTATAAGCGCCATGTCGTCCGCGGTTTGCACGCTGTCTATAAAATTGCCGTTTATAAAAATTTTCGCTGAGACGGCGGGCGCGCCGTTAAAAGAAATTTTGCTTTCCCCGTTGCCCGCCGCCATAACGCAATGCGCGGAAGTTAAAAACCAGTCTTTGTTAAGCCGCACCGCGTGGCAGCCGTAATTTAAGCCGTCTTTACTGACGACGTAAGAATAAGTATTTGAAAAAAAGCCCGCGTCCAGACACTCCGCCGCGGCGGAAATGGCAATAAATAATAAAACGACGGAAAATATTTTTTTCATTTTAATTTATGGACGGATGCCAGGCGTCCTGGTCCCGTATATTTATTATAAGCGCGGCGACAAGCAGGTCCAAAGCGTCCAGCGCCTGCGGTTTGTCAATGTTGGCCGTAAACTCGTTAAACACCGTATGGTGGCTGTAAATAAAACCGCTGCTGTCCAAAACGCCGCTGACTTTATAACTCGCGCGGAATAATCCCCACATGTGCCCGAAAATTTTTCTGCATACGGAACGCAGCGCGGAAATTTCCTCAATAACCGCCATCTCGTCCCCCTGGCTGTCAAACATGCGCCACTTGCGTTTGAGGGAAAACTTGCCGCGTTCAAAAGTTAAATTTTCTTTTGTGTGCGCGTAATAAACCGTGTAAACTTCTTTTTTTATGCCGTATCCTTTTTGCAAAACATAGACGGATTTTTTGCCGTTTTTATTATAAAGCGTAAATTCGCGCAGCGTAACAAGCGCTATCACCGCGCCGAGGACCCATATAAAAACGCCCAGCGCGAGAATAAGCGCGGAAACGGAATATACCGTCATATAATGGGCCTGGTTGATTTTGATAAAATTAAAAGTTTCGTTAACGCTGGCCGCGCACATAAAAAACACGCACAGCATAATAAACGCCGCGCCGAAAAACTGGAACACCGCGCCCCAGCGCGTGGTAAAAGAAAGGAACGTCGCGCCCTGGTTGTCCCGCGCGCGGAAAATAAGAGACGGCGTGCCGTAAAGCCTTTTAAATTTTATCGGATACGGGGACGCGGGATTGACAACCAGCTCCGGCGCGCCGCCGCGCGTAAAAATTTTCAAAACCAGAAATAAAAACAACAGCGCCGCATAAATTATAAAAACCAGCACCGCGATATCAAAAACCCTGCCGAGCGAGCGTATTGAAGACGGCATATTTTTGCTTACAAAAGAAAAATTTTTATGCGTTTTAAAACCTTCTTTTATTTTTTCAAGAACGTCATGCCTGTTAATCTTAGGCCGCGCCTTTACCTGCGCGGGCGCGCCTGTTCCGTGCGGAGCGGAGACTTGCGCCGCGGGCAACGAAACCGCGGGCGCGCCGTCCTCCGTTTTAAAATCTTTTACCGCGCCGGCAATAGTCTCTTCCTGCACCTGCGGCAGGGCGTAAGTGTCATAGCCGCCTTTGTCCGCCTTAGGCGAAATATAGGAAAAATATAAATCTGATTCCGCGTAAGTCACGTTTTGCGCAAGCACGGAATAAGCGCGCTTGTTTATAATAAAATAACCCGCGCTGTAATCCGTTTTAGACGTTGAAAAATTGATATAGAGAAAAGGCTCTCCGGTAGAAAATTCAACCCTCTTAATTTCATCGCCGGTATAAGTGTTGGCGAGCACTTTCATTTTACGGGATTTTACGTCAAGCAGGTCGTCGTTCATTTTCTGCTCAATGCAGGCTTCGTTGGCGCAGTCCGGCCGGATTTTAAAGTCCAGTCTGCTTGCGCCTTTTGTAATGCTCAGCACGGAATTTTCCACGGCGCTTTTGGCGTTTACCCACCCGGCGGGCATATCAATAGAAAACTGCCCGTCAGACGAAGTGAAAACCGTACCGTAAGAAAAAACCGCCGTAAAAACAAAAAATATTAACCCGAAAACCCTGTCAAAACTTTTCATATTAACATTATATAATAATGTAAACTATTTGCTATAATTTATTGCTGTTTTTATAAAAGAGGTTTTTTTATGCCTATAAGTTTAATAAAACAATACAGCGTTTTTATCGCAAACCAGCCGGGCGCCCTGAAAGCGTTTACAGACCTTTTTGTGCGGGAAAACGTGGACATTATAGCCATATCGCAGGACGTGCGTTATGATTCCGCCGTAGTAAGACTCGCTATTGACAATGATTCGGACGAGATAAGCCGCGCTATTACAAAAGCCGGTTTTACAAGCGTTAAGACGGACGCTATCTGCGTTGAAGCCAAAAACCGCGTGGGCATGATAAGAGACATAGGCGCGATTTTGT
>JAIRUU010000099.1 GCA_031254225.1 Candidatus Elusimicrobium euhamitermitis | reverse complement strand
TCAGCCGCCATGTACGCCTCCGATATAAAAGCCGCAAAGCAGTTTGCGTTGCTCCGCCGCTTTTTTTCAAAAAGCGGGCGATGGGAATCCCCTCCGGTAAAATTTCTGACGAAATTTTCCTACGGGCCGGACCTCGCGGTTTTTGCCTTTCGGTTTGCCTGCGGCAAACGCTCAAACAAAAACATCGCTCCGGTCTTTCGCTTCCCAACGCAACGCAAAGCAGTTTGCGTTGCTCCGCCGCTTTTTTTCAAAAAGCGGGCGATGGGAATCGAACCCACGTCTAAAGCTTGGGAAGCTCTCATTCTACCATTGAACTACGCCCGCAATGATTTCATTCTACTAAATTTTTCGGAGCTAACGGTCGGCGAGAAAAAAATAAAACTGCAATTATGATGTTATGCCGTAAAAATTTTGCGGAGTCTTTCCTGCAAAATTTTTTTGGGGCCCCAAATCTTTGGCCTAATTTGGATTTTTTAAGACGGGGGCACACTGGTGCGGGCAGCGCGGGGCCGCAACCGCGCGGACACGGTGTGTGGCGCAGCAGAAAAAAATTCAAATAAACTCAAAATCTCGGGGATAGTTGTTTTAAAATAAACAGGCCCGCGTTTTACGCGGGCCTGTTTATTTTAAAACAACTCTGCCGAGGGTCAGGATTGAACTGACGACACCTGGTTTTTCAGACCAGTGCTCTACCACTGAGCTACCTCGGCTGGTATTTATACATGATATCAAAATTTGAAACGCGCTTCAATTTAAACTATTTTTGACAATATAAAAATAAATTTAATTCCCCCTGTTAGGGGGAAACCCCCGAAGGGGAAATGCCTGCCGCGCCGTAGCGCAGCGCAGGCGGTGGGTAATTGGATGTTATAAAATGTTGTTTTGATATTACCTCTTAAACAAAAGTTTTACGGCTCATGTTTGTGTGCATTTACCCCTACCCCCTTCGGGGACTTCCCCTAAAAGGGGAAGATTTTATTTATGAGGTTTTAATATTACGCCGGTTTTCCGTCAATAAAAATTGCCTTGACGTTAAAGGCGGAATCAAAAATAACAATGTCGGCCGCAGCGCCTTTTTTAATGCCGTGATTTTTTAAACCTATAAGCGCGGCCGGATTTTGCGCCGTTGCCGCCGCCGCGTTTTGAAGCGGAAAACCGAAAGAAACCAGGTTTTTCACGCCGTCAATCATAGTCAGCGCGGAGCCGGCTATAACGCCGTCCGCAGCGCGGCGGAAAACGCCGTCTTTAAAATCAACGCGCTCGTTATTTGCAAGTTTTTCGCCCGCGGTCTGCGCCGTGGGGCGCAGCGCGTCCGTTACCAAAACTATTTTTTCCGGCGTTTTTACGCGGCCTAAAAATGACACTACGGCCGGGTGCACGTGAACGCCGTCCGCCACAATTTCAACTGAAAAATCTTCCATCATCGCGGCTCCGGCGGCGCCCGGCGCGCGGTGGTTAAAAGAGGACATCGCGTTAAAAATATGAGTAACGTGCTTCACTCCTTTTTTGCGCGCCGCGAGCATTTCCTCATACGACGCGTTCGTGTGGCCCGCCTGAAGCAGAATATTGTTTTTTTGCGCGAATTTTATAAGTTCGTCCGCGCCCGCGACTTCCGGCGCAAAGGTCATTATTTTCAAATGCCCGGCGGAAGCGTCATAAAGAGCCTGCGCTAATTTTACGTCAACCGGAAGAATATCCTGCGGCTTCATAACGCCAGGCTTTAGCGGAGAGATGAACGGGCCCTCAAGGTGCAGGCCTAAAATTTTTGCGCCTTTTTCTTTTCCGAAAGCCGCGGCCAAAGCGCTTAAATTTTTAAGCATATGCTCTTTGCCGCCGGGATAAAGCGCGGGACAAAAACCGGTTACGCCGCGTTTGGCAAGAAGAACGGACATTTCCAAAACCGCGGCCGCGCTGCAGTCTTCCGTCCCTTTGCCGCCGTAGCCGTGAATGTGCAAATCTATAAACCCGGGCGCAACGTACGCGCCGCCCGCGTCAAAAATTTCCGCTTTGGCAGGCGCGGGAATTTCCGGCGCGGTTTCTTTTATAAAACCGTTCTCAATAAGGATATTTCCGTCCGAAATTCCGGACGATGAAATTATTTTTGCGTTTTTTATCAGCATTATTAATACTCCGTCCTCAGATTATTTTCCTCTCCCTGTGAGGGAGAGGACACAGGTGAGGGTTTTGAAACACAAATATGGGCCGTAAATTTATTCAAGGCCCCTCCTTTCAGGGGCCTATAAGGTAAAAAACCAAACTTGGTTTTATAGCAACGTCCAATTACCCCCCGCCTACGCTGCGCTACGGCGCGGCAGGCATTTCCCCTTCGGGGGTTTCCCCCTAAAAGGGGGAATTTTACGACATTATTTTGCGTGCCGAACCCTCCCCCTGCCCCCTCTCTATCAGGGAGGGGGAAAAGGGGGCGCGGGTTTGTTATTAGATTACTGATTAATACACATTTTGTCTATTTCCGAATATTCGTCTTTTAAATTTTTGAAATATTCAAACGTCGCCGGCTCAAGGTTGCTGCAGGCGGCGGCGTCCGCCACTATTACCGCTTTGGCGTGAATCTGTAAAGCGGAAATTACCCATTTGGCGCAAACTGCGCCCTCAACCGCGGCGCGCAGCGCCTCCGCCTTTTTAAAACCAGAGGCCAGAATTACAATTTCTTTCGCGTCCAATATGGTGCCCACGCCCATAGTAACCGCCGTCTCAGGCGGTGTTTGCGGCGGCGTGAAAAAACGGGAATTTGCGTCTATTGTATTTTTGGTCAGAAAAACTTTGTGCGTCCTGCTCCTCAGCGCGGAATAAGGCTCGTTAAAAGCCAAATGCCCGTTCTGCCCCACCCCGCCGAACAGCAGGTCTATGCCGCCCGCGTCTTTAATTTTCTGCTCGTAATCAAGACATTCTTTTTCAATATCTTCCGCCATGCCGTTCGGTATAAAAATATTTTCTTTTTTCATATCAACGTGATTGAAAAGATTTTGCCGCATAAAATAACAATACGACTGCGGGCTGCAGGCTTCTATGCCGACGTATTCGTCCAAATTAAAAGACTTAATATTTTTAAAACTTACGTACCCGTTTTTATGCATACGGACAAAGCCGGCGTACATTTCAACCGCCGTCTCCCCCGTAGGAAGAGCGAGGACAAGATTTTTCTTTTTATTAAACCTTTCTTTAAACAGCGCGGCCGCGTATCTGCCGACGCTGGCCTGGGGAACTATAAGACGCATTACATTTCCCTCCTGACTTCGGTGGCAATCACGTCAGCCTCCGGCCCGATTATTACCTGCACAAGCCCTTCGCCCGGCCGCAGAATGCCCTTTGCGCCCAGTTTTTTCAGAACGCCGTCCTGAATTTTGGAATTGTCCAAAACTTCAAGACGCAGGCGCGTGGCGCAGGCGTCCACCACTTTTATATTTTCTTTGCCGCCCAAAGCCGCCAGATATTTGGCCCCGCGCGTGTGTTTGACGACGGCGGCCGCTTCTTTTTTTAAATCCGCCGCGATTTGCGCGGATTCTTGTTTTGTCAAATCAACTTCAATGACCTCGTCCTCGCGCCCGGGCGTTTTCAAATCCCACAATTTAATAGCGTAATAAAAAACCACAAAATATACGGCGGCGTACAAGGGCCCTATTATGAAAAGCCTTGCCGGATTCGTAGCCCTTCCCCAGTTTAAAATATAGTCAAAAGCGCCGGCGGAAAAAGTGAAGCCCAGCTTAACGTTAAGCAGTTCCGTTACAACCATTGAAACGCCTGTTAAAATTGCGTGTATGACGTAAAGCGGGAAAGCCAGGAACATAAAACTGAACTCAACCGGCTCCGTAATCCCCGTCAGAAAACTTGTAAAAGCCATGGAAAACAAAATGCCGGCCGCGGCTTTCCTTTTATAACTCTTGGCCGTGGCCCACATGGCCGCGCACGCGGCAGGAAGGCCGAACATCATGACAGGGAAAAACCCGCTCATAAACATGCCGGCCGTCGGGTCCCCGTTGAAAAATCTTGCAATATCGCCCTGATACGTCGTACTCACGCCGTTTTGGACAACTTCAAAATTACCGAAAATAAACCAGACGAGATTATTAAGAACGTGGTGGAGGCCCAGCGGGATTAACAGCCTGTTTGCAAAACCGAAAATAAACAGCCCGACTATTTTGGAACTTAAAATCCATTTGCCAAGCGCGTTAATAGCGTCCTGCACCGGAGGCCAGATAAACGACGCGGCAAACGCTATAATAACCGCAGTAACGCCGGTTATTATAGGCACAAATCTTTTGCCGCCGAAAAACGCAAGGTACGACGGCAGGTTTATATCATGATATTTATTGTAAAACAAGCCGGCCGTAATGCCCATTATAATGCCGGCAAAAACGCCCATGTCCACGGCCGGATTTAAAACCTTAAGCCCGCCGGTAAGCACCACGTAGCCGACGTAGGCCGAAAGCGGCGCCGCGCCGTGATTGTCTTTTGCAAAACCAATAGCCACGCCGAGCGCGAATATGGCGGGCAGGTTGGCAAACACCGCTTCGCCTGATTTGGCGAGGAAAGATATATTTAATAAATCCGGCTGGCCCAGGCGCAGTAAAATACCCGCTATGGGCAGCACCGCTATGGGCAGCATGAGCGCTTTGCCCAGAGTTACAAAAGCTTTTGTCGCCGCAGATAAAAATTGTTTCATTTCCTCTCCGCCATGATTTTAAATTACAGCCCGAACTCTTTTTTAATAAGTTCGCGCACCTGCTCCGCCGTGCTGAGTTTTAAAGCGCGGGCGGCCGCGTCTTCACACTTTTTTATTTCAAGCGTTCTTATGACGGCCTTTATATCCGCTATCGCGGAAGACGCTACGGCAAGTTCGCGCACGCCCAAACCTATTAAAAGCGGCGTGCACTGAAGTTCGCTCGCCATGCCGCCGCATACGGCCGAGCCTTTGCCGGCTTTAAGCGCGGTTTTTGAAGTAAGCTCAATAAGTTTTAACACCGCCGGATTAAGAGAACTTGCGGCCGCGCTCAACACGCTGTGCCCGCGATCTATAGCAAGAGTATACTGCGTCAGGTCATTAGTTCCCAGCGAGAAAAAATCCGCGCTTTCTATAAACTTGTCCGCCATAATAGCCACCGACGGGATTTCAACCGTAATCCCTACGGGCACGGCTTGTTTAACGCCAAGCTCTTTGCGCGCGGTTTCAAACATATCTTTGACTTCCTGAAATTCGTCTGTGAAACCTACCATGGGAACCATGACAAGTATTTCCGTCTCCGCAGACAGTCTCACAAACGCGCGCACCTGGTCTCGTATAAGCTGTTTGTTGAGGCTGTAATTACGCACGCCGCGAAGGCCCAGTATCGGGTTGTCTTCCTGCGGTATGGACATGAACGGAAGCGGTTTGTCGCCGCCGACGTCAAACGTCCTGAACGTTACCGCGCTGGCTGCGGCCAGAGCAAGCTCTTTATAACTCTCATACTGCTCTTGTTCAGACGGCGCGTCAGCGCGGTTTCTGAACATAAACTCGGTTCTTACAAGGCCTATGCCGTCCGCGCCGGCCTTTGCCGCGCGCGCCGCTTCCTCCGCGCCGCCGACGTTGCCTTCAATCTTTATTCTTACGCCGTCGCGCGTAAGCGCAGGCTCAAAAGCTTTTTTCTTGTTTTCCTCATGCGTTTTTTTTGTTTTTTCATACCGCTCTTTGGCCGCGGACAGCATTTGAGAGTCGGGATTAAAAACAGCGGTTCCCTTAGCCGCGTCCAGAATAATATCCGTTCCCTGCGGGCACTCTAAAACGCACTGGCCCGCGCCGACTATGGACGGCATTCCTATATTTTTAAGCATTATTGACGCGTGCGAAGTGGCGGAGCCTTCCGCGCAAATAACGCCCGCAACGTTGGCGTGCAGCGTAAGCACGTCGTTAGGCAGCATTTCCGCGGTAATTAAAACCGAGCCGGGTTTAATGTCCAGCGGCGCAGGCTTTACGCCGGTAAGAATATTAAAAACTTTTCTGTTTATGTCTTTATAATCGGCGATGCGCTCTTTAATCAGCGCGTTTGCGCCGCCGCTTAAAATAGCAATGCTTTTTTCAACCGCGCCGGAAAAAGCGCTGACGGCGTTTTCGCCCTGCACTATAAAACTTTTGGCGGTTTCAACAAGATACGGGTCTTGCAAAATATTAATGTGCGCCGTCAGAATTTCTTTATAAACTTTTTTGTCTTTGAAAACCAGAATAGTGTCTTCAATATTTTCTTTGGCAATGTTAAGCGCGTTAACCAAAGCTTTTGTTTCCTCTTCAACGCCATTGTTTCTGGAGGGGATTACAAGTTTTTCTTCCGTGTTGACAAAAGCTTTGCCTATGACGGTGCCTGGCGCCGCGCTCACGGATTTTAAAGTTACGGTTTTGGAAAAATCAATATCGGTTTCCGGCGCCGCGGTCACGCAGATGCCGCAGGCGTGCGCGTCAATTTCTTCCCCCAGGCCGCGCTCTATCTCGGACGTAAGATCTTTTAAAGCCGCGTCCGCGTCCTCTCCGGCCGCGTACAACGTTACCAAACTGCCCCTGTCAATGCCCAGGCCCATTATGGCCACTATGCTTTTTGCGTTTGCGCGGATGCCGTTAAATTCAATTTCCACGCGGGATTTATATTTTGCGGCCGTACTCGTCAAAACGCCGGCGGGCCGCGCGTGCAGACCGTGCGCGTTTAAAATTTTTATCGGCGGCGCGGCGACTGTTTCCCCGCACTCCGCGACCTCGGCTTCCACGCCGGCCGCGCCGAGCCCGAGCAGAAAACTTTCCCCCGCTTTTACCGCTGCATCTTTTGTCTTAATTAAATTGCTTTGCATCGGGTTTGTGACTATTACGACGACCAAGTCGCTGTCCGCGTGCGCGGCCACATACGCCGCGTCAAATTTTATTAACTTGTCCCCGCGTTTTACTTTTGCGCCGGCTTTTACAAAAGCTTCAAAACCTTTGCCGCCGAGAGAGACGGTCTCAACGCCGATATGTATTAAAATTTCCGCCTGGCCGTCCGACAACGTTACGGCGTGCAGGTTTTTATGCAGCGTCGTGACGGTGCCGTCAAAAGGCGCGACCACAAGACCGACTTCGGGTTTTATCGCGATGCCGTCCCCCAGCATAGCCTGGGAAAAAGCAGGATCCGGCACTTCGCTTAGGGCGACAATTTTACCTGTTACCGGAGATACAATTTTTAAGCTTTCCATTTCACTCTACCACCTTAAATTAGGTTCTCTCGCCGCGGAAACTTCGTCAATGCGTCTGACTGGGGAGCGCTGCGGCGCGTCCGCCGGAAGAGCCGGCGTTTGTAACGCTTCCATAAAAATCTGTTTCATTGCTTCCGTAAATTTATCAAGAACGTCTTTAGATTCCGTCTCCGTAGGCTCTATCATCATGGCTTCGGGCACTATCAGAGGAAAATAAATAGTAGGCGCGTAAAAGCCGTAATCCAGCAGACGTTTGGCAATATCCAAAGTTCTTACGCCCCTTAATTTTTCTTTATCTATTGTCAGCACGCACTCATGCATACAGGTGCCGTCAAAATACGCGGGAAAAATTTCTTTTAATTTTTCTTTTATGTAATTGGCGTTTAACACGGCGTTTTCCGCGATTTCTTTAAAGGTGTCCGCGTCATGCTGCCTGACGTAACAGTAGGCTTTCAGCAAAACCGCCGCGTTGCCGTAAAAAGCTTTTACGCGGCCTATGGAGTTTTTATCATATTCAAATTTAAAATTTTTTCCGTCTTTAACAACTTTCGGGCCGGGCAAAAATTTTGCCAGATTTTTTGACGCGCCCACAACGCCCGCGCCCGGGCCGCCGCCGCCGTGCGGCGTGGAAAACGTTTTGTGTAAATTAAGGTGCAGAATATCAACGCCCCATTCGCCTGGTTTTGCAAGACCTATAAGCGCGTTAAAATTCGCGCCGTCCATATAAAGCAGCGCGCCGGCCGCGTGAACGGCTTCCGCTATTTTTTTTATATTTTTTTCAAAAAGGCCGGCGGTGTTCGGCACCGTTAACATGACAAGCGCAGTCTTTGGGCCCAGAGATTTTTTTAATTCTTCCAAATCAACGCAGCCGTCCGCGCCGGATTTTATATTGATTACGTTTAAACCGCCCATGTTGGCCGTGGCCGGGTTAGTGCCGTGCGCCGTGTCCGGCACAATCACTTCGGTGCGCGCCGCGTCTTTGTTGTCCGCGTGAAAAGCTTTGGCAATCAAAACGCCCGTCCATTCGCCGTGCGCGCCCGCCGCGGGCTGCAATGTAAATTCTTCAAAGCCACAAAGTTCGCTTAGCGTCCGTTCAAGGTTATACATAACCTCCAGCGTGCCCTGCGCGAAACTTGCGTCCGCAAACGGATGCGCCGCCGTAAAATTATCAAGGCCCGCCAGCGCCTCATATGCGCGCGGATTATATTTCATGGTGCAGGAACCGAGCGGGTAAAAATGCGTGTCCAGAGAATAATTCAGGCGGGATAAATTTGTAAAGTGGCGTATAACGTCAAACTCGCTCATCTGCGGCAGGTTTGGCGTTTTTTGGCGCAGCGACGAGGTTTTTAAATATTTTGACGCTTTTTGCGCGGACGGAAATTTTATTCCTCTTTTGCCTGAAACTGATTTTTCTATTGAAAGTTTATTAAATTCCATAATCAATTTCCCCCCAGCGCGGCCGCAAAAGCGTCAATTTCCGTCTTAGTTTTTGTTTCCGTGGCGCAGACCAGCAGGTCCTTGCCGCCCAAATCAAAACCCGCCGCTATATTTTTGGCGGTCATATTTTTTATAATTTCCGCCGCGGGCTTAGGACACTCAATTACAAATTCATTAAAAAATTCCCTGCCGTATTTTATTTTAAAACCTTTAAGTTTTGAAATTTTTTCTTTAAGATAATCCGCGTTTTCAAGATTAAGCGCGCACACTTCTTCAAGACCCTTTGGGCCCAGCAAAGTTAAATATACCGCCGCGTTTAAAGCGCATAAAGCCTGGTTTGAACAAATATTTGAAGCCGAACGCTCCCGCCGTATATGCTGTTCCCGCGCCTGCAGAGTTAAGACGTACGCGCGGCCGCCGTCTTTATCTTTGGCAATGCCCACGACGCGGCCCGGCAAAGACCTTACAAATTCTTTTTTACACGTAAAAATGCCCAGATACGGCCCGCCGAAATTAAGCGCGTTGCCCAGCGGCTGGCCTTCCCCTACGGCAAAATCCGCGCCGTATGAGCCCGGCGTTCTGAGCGCGCCCAGAGACAGCGGGTTGACGGCCGCTATAAGCAGCGCGCCGGCTTCTTTGACGGCCGCGCTTATGGCGTCAACGTCTTCAATTACTCCGTAAAAATTCGGATTTGCAAGAACAACCGCGGCAGCGTCCCCTTTCAATTTATTTTTTAAATCCGCAATGTCCATGCCGCCGGACGCGCAGGAAATTTCTTCAAATTTTACGCCCGCGTATTTATAATAAGTATTTAAAGTTTCTTTATAATGCGGGTGCAGCGCGGCGGGGATTAAGACTGTATTTTTGTTTTTTATTTTTACGGCGGCTATAACGGCCTCGGCCAGCGCGGTCGCGCCGTCGTAGTGGGACGCGTTTGAAATGTCCATGTCAAACAAAGCGCAGACGCAGCTCTGGTATTCGTAAATAGCCTGCAGCGTGCCCTGGCTGGCCTCAGCCTGATATGGGGTGTAAGCCGTCAGAAATTCGCCGCGGGAACTTATGGAGTTGACTGCGGCGGGTATAAAATGTTCATACGCGCCCGCGCCGCAAAAATTTAAAACTTTTTTATTTTTTGCGGCAAGCGTTTTAACATGGGCGGAAAGTTCAACCTCCGTCATTGCCGGCGGCAGACTGAATTTTACCGGCGGCAGACCCGGCGCGGCGGAATTAATTAAATCAGAAATATTTTTGCAGTTTAAAGCTGCCAGCATTTCTTTTTTCTGCGTGTCGCTGTTTGAGATAAACATTTTGCTTCCTTTTTTAACGTCCATTTACCCCTTTCCCCTGCGGGGCTTTCCCCCTAAAAGGGGGAATTAAAAAATAAAACGCGCTCTTTTTAATAGAGCGCGCAGAATTATTTTAATGTGTCTTTATACTGTTCAAAAGTGAGGAGCGCATTGACTTCTTTAATATCGGCGATTTTAATTTTGTAAAGCCAGCCGGCGCCGTGCGGGTCTTTATTTATGACGGACGGGTCAGCCGCAGCGGCCGCGTTTATTGCCGTAACTTCGCCGGTAACCGGCGCGTAAATGTCAGACGCGCTTTTTACGGATTCTATTACGCCGGCGCGTTTGCCCGCCTCAACTTTTGCGCCGACTTTGGGCAGTTCAACAAAAACAATGTCCCCTATTTCATGCTGCGCGTGGTCGCTTATGCCGGTGACCGCGTCTCCGCCTTCAATAAAAGCCCATTCGTGCGATTTTAAAAATTTACATTTTTCCTGATTATACATACTCTTCTCCCTCAAGGTGTGCAGATATATATTATGGCCCCGCGTTTTTTCAAAAAATCGGCGGCTGCGCGAGGTCATAATATATGTCTGCACCCCCTAAACTCTGTTTTTGTAAAAACTCTTCACCACTTCAGCCGGCATGCTGCGCCCGCCTGAGATTATTTCAACCTCGTCCCCTTCTTTCAAAACATTATTGACAACATACCCCTTGCCTATCCCTTTAAACTGCGGAGAATAAGTGCCGCTGGTTAAAAAACCTATTTCCCTGCCTTCAAATTTTACTTTGTTCCCTTCGCGCGGCACACCGGGGCCTTTTAATTTAAAGGACGTAAGTTTGATTTGCGCGCCTTCCTCTTTTTGTTTAAGCAGCGCGGGTTTGCCTATAAAATCTTTCTTGTCAAGTTTGACTACCCAGGCGCAGTTTGCCTCATACGGCGTATATTTTTCCGTCACGTCGGAGCCGTAAAGCAGATACCCAGCCTCCACCCGCAGCACGTCCCGCACGCCAAGGCCGCACGGCTTTACGCCCTGCGCCAGAAAAAACTGCCACATCTGCGCGGCGGCTTTGGGCGGCATCATAATTTCCGCGCCGTCCTCGCCGGTGTATCCGGTTCTGCAAATATAACAAAGCTGGCCGAAGTATACCGTTTCTTTTATGCCGAAGCGCGGCAAGTCCGCCAAATGTTTATCAATGCCCTGACAAATATGTATCGCGTTCAGCCCCTGAACGGCGACCATGGCAAAATCCCCGCTCACGTCTTGTATTTCCACATCGTAATTTTTATTGTGCGCGTTAAACCAGTTCAAATCTTTTTCCGCGGTCGCGCTGTTTACGACGACGAGATATTTGTCTTTGCCCGTACAGAACGCTATAATATCGTCCACTATTCCGCCGTTCTCGTTAAGAATATGGCTGTAAGTGCCGCGTCCGGGCTCACGGCTGATTTTGTTTGACGTTACGTACTCCAGAAAAGCGTGCGTTCTTGCGCCCGTCATAATAAGCCGGCCCATATGGGAAACGTCAAACATTCCGGCGGCTTCCCGCACCGCTTTATGTTCCGCCAAAATACCTTCAAACTGTACCGGTAATTCCCAGCCGTGGAAGTCAACCATTTTACCGCCGGCGGCCAGACAGGCTTCATACAACGGCGTTCTGCGGAGTTTTGAAACAGAGTCGGTCATTTAATTTACCCGTGCAAAAATATAGTATATATCAACAGATTATCATTTAAATATATTTATTTCAACTATGCTTTTTGATAAATTTATTCTAATTATTTTAAATAAAAAGGCGGGCCCGCAATAATGCGGGCCCGCCTTTACGCGCTGACTTTATTTCTGTTTTTGAGCCAAATCAATGCTGTTAACCGGCGTGTCCACTTCGCCCAGCTCAACCGCTCTTACGCGTTTTTGCGGTTTGGACTGTTCTTTTTGTACGGCGGACATATAAGCGTCTTCGGCGGCTTTAAGTTTTTTTTGGTTTGACCTGTGCCAGTTAAAAGACACGACGGTAAAAACCGCAAAAATTATGAAAAGAGAAACAAGTAAAATTTTTTTCTTCATTGTCCGCCTCCGTTTTTATATTGATCGGCCCGGGCCTGAATTTGTTCGGCCGTTTCCGTGTTAGCCGACTGAGTTGTGGAAGACCCTTTTGAAACTAAATCTTTAGCCAACGTTTTATTGCCGCTCTTTAAGAATGAAAGACCGGTGGCAAGCAAACCAAACAGGCCGAGCGGGCTGAGAATAGAGCCCCCCATCACGACAATTGAAACCATCAATGTAGCGGAACAAATCGCTTTAGTGGTGTTTGACGGGTTAACTCCGTCCGGATAACCTTTAAATAATTTGACAAAACCTATCGTGATCATTGTAATAGTAGCTGCCAATAGCGCAAGGTATATCCAGGCAGTTACCGGATTATTAGCAGATATTCGCCCGACCAGACCCGTAATTAAGGCCATGCCGAAAACGATAAGGCAATAAGAAAGCAGGCTTTTTTCCCTTGAAGCTCTTAAATCCTGTTCGGCCTTCAGCATATCGGCCGCGTCTGTGTTCTGGCCCTCGTTAAGCGCGGCGACGGCGTCAATGGTTACGCCGCTCGTTCCGTTGGGATTATTGCCGTTGATTGCGTTTGTGCTGTTCGGGGCTGCGGCCGGAGCTTTGCCGCCCACTGAATTCTGTCCGGTTAAATACTGCGTCTGGATATAACCGGCGGAGCCGTCCGGATTATTTAAATTGCCGCGGATATTATTAGCTTCGTCAAGCGCGTTCCCCGCGTTGGCAAGCAAAGGGATAAACAACAAAAGCAAAACTGCCGGCAGAAATTTTTTCATAGGAGCTCCTTGTTTTTGGATTTTTGCGATACTTATATTTTAAACCAAAAAACAGCTAATCCAATATAACTAAAAAGACTATGTTTGTCTCAGACGAGAAAATTTTTTTATTTTTTCGGACCGGGCATTATGGGCAGGCTCAAAAAACGGGCGTTTTTTAGACCACACTCTTAAATTTTCCTAATCTTTCGCTTACCCCTCACCCCAACCCCTCTCCCGCAAGGGGCGAGGGAAAATAAAAAAAGCGCCTGCCTTAAGCAGACGCTTTTTTATTAACAACAAACTTTATTTGGTTTCTACGACTACCGGCTCAATTTTAATTTTGATGACCGCGGAAACCGTGGGCTTAAAATAAACGCTGACTTCGGTCTCGCCGATTTTTTTGACCGGCATGTCAAGCTCAATATTTTCTTTGGCCACTTCAAGGCCTTTTTCTTTAAGAGCTTTATAAACGTCCGCCTTGTTGACGGAGCCGAATACCACGCCTTCGGCGTTTACGCTTTTGTTAAAAGACAGCACAACGTCTTTAAGTTTGGCTGCGGCGGCTTTGGCGTCTTTTAAATCAGCCTCAATTTTTTTGGCTCTTTTTTCCGCGCCCAAAGCCCAGTTTTTAACCGCGCCTTCGGTAGCTGTTTCGGCAAGTCCCTGCGGAATGAGGAAATTTCTGCCGTACCCGGGTTTTACTTCAACAATGTCCCCGACTATGCCTAAATTTTTTACGTCTTTTCTGAGTATGACTTTCATTAATCTGTCTCCTTATGGATTAGACCTCGCGCTGCGGCGGGCCAAATTATTTTTTCGGCAGAGAATACGGCAAAATAGCCAGATTTCTGTCTTTCTTGATAGCCGTGGCTATCTGACGCTGGTGCTTGGCGCAGGTGCCGGTTATGCGGCGGGAGAGTATTTTGCCGCTCTCCATGGTAAACGTCTTGATAAACTGGAAGTTTTTATAATCAACATACTCCATTTTATCAGCGCATAGTTTGCAGACTTTTCTCCTGCTCTCAAAGCGTTTTTTGCCAAAAGGAGCTCTTGGCGCTTTTTCCGTTCTGGCTCCGTCCGCGGCTGGCGCGGCGGTTGCTGCTGTTTCTGTTTTTTCAGTGTTAATTTCTGACATTTTTTATCCTCTTAAAACGGTACGTCGTCGTCAACTGCCGGCTCGCCGTCGTTGTTATTGGTTTGCGAACCGTTATCCGCGGGCGCGGACTGCGCGCCGTCGTACATTGACTGCAAAATCTGAACGCGGCGGGTATTTACGACAAGCTGTTTTTGCGGAGTACCGTCTTTGCCGGTATATTCGTTAAGCACAAGACGGCCTTCAACCAAAACCGGCACGCCTTTTTTAAGCCTGTCTTTAGCCCGTTCCGCAGCCGGCCCCCACAGAGATACCGGAACAAAGGCCACTTCGTCCTGCCAGTTGCCGCCTGCGTCCATGTACCTGCGGTTAACGGCTATGTCAAACTTGCTGTAAGCCTGGCCTTTCTGCGTGAGAGCGTTAAACGCGTCCCGCGTGAGTCTGCCGCTTAAAACAACCATATTAACTTCCGGTAATCTTATTTGGGCTGGCATAAAAGTTCCCTATTTTGCGGCAGGGGCGGCTGGTTTGGCTTTTACTTCAATGGAAAGCATTACGATGGAGCGCAGTATGCTTTCGTTAAGTTTGGCCATTTCGTCCCAGTTTTTGATAAACGCCGGCTCGGCGCGGAATTTAAGGTAAACGTAAAAACCGTCGCGGATATGGTGGATTTCATGCGAAAATTTGCGTCTGCCAAGTTTTTCCTCAGATACAATTTCGCCGCCCGCCTTGGTTATAAAATCCTTAACGGTATTTAAAAGCTCAACAACTTCGCCGTCGGAGAGCTGTGGTTTGACTATAGTTACTGTTTCGTAAGTTCTCATAATCCTTTCTTCTTTTTATAATTGACAGGATAAAAAAACTCCGGAGAGGTGACTTGTATTCACCGCTCGGAGCATGCTAAGCAATTTTGGGCTTACACTCAATAATGCCCTGGCCTGCTTCTTCCTATATATTTATAATAACAAAAATTTCAGAGAAATACAACAGCAATTTAAAACAATGCGGGAATTAAGGCAGACTGTAATAGCTTCCGTAAGCGGTGCTTGCGTATAATTTCCCTCCCATGCTTATGCAGGCCTGTTGGACAGCCGGCGCGCTAAGCTGCGCGACGCATAATCGCAGATTTGGACGGTCTGAATTTGCATATGCGTATTCCATGCCGGCATCCTTTGTCGTGTTAACATAAACCGAAGAAGGGGAACCGCTGCCCCCGCTCCCGCGAAGCATGAAGCTTTTATCATTTGCGCAATAATAAGTGTTGCGGTCTGACCCGGCTGTCGCGGCGCAGTTATTATAAGTCATGCCGATATCCAAATCGTCTATATTTATTGTATATTGGCCGGTTGTCAAAAAATATCTGTCCTGCGCTTCTTTAATCGCTTTTGCGAGAATCAGGGATTCCGACAGCCGGCTTCTGAGAACGGCTTTTTGATATTGCGGCAAAGCGACGGCCGCCAAAATGCCTATTATAAGAACGACAACCAGCAGCTCTATAAGAGTAAACCCTTTTTTCATAACAATCCTTTATATTTAAAATACAAGTAAATTATAAGCGATATGTCGCATATAGGCAAGAAAATAGTCAAGATAGAGTTTTTACAATTATAATCCGTTATTCCGTGTAATTGTTTACTGTTATTTTTTGTAAGCGGGAACTAAAAGAGCCGCGCAAAAAAACGCGCGGCTCTTTTAATCTGAAGTCTATTACATATTTGATATTTTGGGGCGGATTATAATCTGATTACGTCTTCCAGCTCCGCGCCGAAAGACACTAAATCCACTTTCGGGAACGGGTAGATGTTTTTCATCATGTCGTTTAAATTTTCTATAAACTTTTTGGCTTCCGGCGTGAAATCTTTGTAACTTTTTATATTGTCGTTGCCTTTAAACATATCTATATGCGTTATGGCTATTTTTGTGGCGTTGTTTATCGCCACGGCGCGTTTGGCAAAATACGGCTCAAAATCCCCTATGCGGCGCAGGCGTTTGCTTACGCTGCCTATTTCCCCGCCTTTTGTGTGGTAAACTTCCAAATCTTCCTGCTCGGTTATCTCCCCTTTCAGCGGGCCCGGCCCGACGCGGCTGACATAGGGTTTGAAAATAACATAAACGTCCCGCACGGCTTTGGGGCCCAGGCCGGCCTCGGCCAAAAACGTGCACGCCGTAGTGTCGCGCGAAGTTACAAACGGGTATTCCCCGTGCAGCAGGGACAGCTTTATGCCCTGCGTGCCTTCAAGCAAAATATCCTCGTTTTTGACAAGCGCTTTGTTTAAAAGTTCCGGCGTTTCTTTGATGAATTCTTTAAGCTTAGGCTCGTCCTTTGCAAAAGTGATTTCGCGTCTTTCAATGCGGTCCCTTATAGCCTGGCCTAGACCGGTGCCCACGCTGCCTATGGCCTGCATGAAATGGGCGTTTTCTTTTTCCGCCCGCGTCTGCTCGTCGTTAATCAAAACGGCGTAAGGGTCAACTATAATTCTGTCCTTAACGCCGGTAACTTCAACTTCGGTCAAAAACCACTCAAGTTTTGTGTACGCGCCCGGGCCCAAAACCAGTTTGGTATTCGGGTTTAAAAAACCGGACGGGATATTTTTTAAAGTATATTTTTTGCTGTTAAAAATTACGGTGTGCCCCGCGTTCGGGCCGCCAACGCGCACGCAGTAGGAATATTTGCCTTTGTAAGAAAGCCAGGCGGAAATTTTGCCTTTGCCTTCGTCCCCTGCCTGGCCGCCGCTCACTATGTCTATCATAATTTTCCTTTGCCTTTGGCCAGAAACTCCGCTATGCCCAGATAATTAGTGACCGTAAGTTTTTTTAGTTTATTTTTTACTTCTGAGGACACGTCCAAATCTTCTATAAAATTTTTTACGGCCGCGGCGTCAATCTTTTTGCCGCGCGTTAAAGATTTAAGTTTTTCATAAGGATTTTTAACGTTTTCCGCGCGCAAAATCGTCTGCAGCCCTTCGGCCAGAACTTCGGGGTGCGCGTTAAGCATTGCGGCGCATTTTTCTTTATTGACTTCAATTTTAGACAGGCCTTTTAACAGCGCGGCGTACGCCGTCATGCAGTAGCCGAAGGCGGACGCGAAATTGCGACACGCCGTGGAGTCCGACAAATCCCTCTGCAGCCGCGACACCGGAAGTTTAGACGAGAAAAACCCGAAGAGCGCGTTTGCGAGGCCGATATTGCCCTCCGCGTTTTCAAAATCAATGGGATTAACTTTCTGCGGCATTGTTGACGAGCCGACCTCTCCCTCAACCGCCCGCTGCTTAATCATATCGTCGCTGATATACCGCCAGACGTCCTGGCTGAAATCAAGCAGAATTACGTTTGCGCGGCGCAGGTTGTCAAAAAGTTCGGCGTAAGTGTCGTGGGGGTCAATCTGAGTGGAAACCTCGTTCAAAAATATTTTTATTTTGCGGTTTTTATTAAACGAGTCTATAAATTTCTGCGCGAATTTCTGCCAGTCAATTTGCGGGAAAGCAGCCGCGTGCGCGTTAAAGTTGCCCACCGCGCCGCCCAGCTTGCATGAAATTTCCGTTCTGCCCAGCTGCTCAAGCTGCCGTCTCAAACGGTATTCAAAAACGCGGAACTCTTTGCCGAACGTAGTGGGCACGGCGGGCTGGCCGTGCGTGCGCGCGAGCATAACCGCACCGGCGTATTTTTTGGACGCGGCGTCCAAAATATTTCTTATATTTTTAAGCTCCGGCAGCAGGCAGTTTTCCAGCCCGTCCCGCAGCATAAGCGCATAAGAAATGCTGTTAATATCCTCAGACGTAAGACCGAAATGGAACCACTCAAGTCTTGCGTCCGGCAGCGCGCCGGCAAGCTTGTCTTTCAAAAAATATTCCACGGCTTTTACGTCGTGGTTAGTCGCTTTTATATTTTTATAGCCTTTAAATTCTATGTCTTTTATTATTTGGAAATCTTTTTCCGAAAGAGGCAAAACGCCGTCTAAAATCTGCATTTCTTTTGCGGTAAGTTTTTTGAAATTTTTCAGGCCCGGCGCGGACAAAGCCTTAAAATATTCTATCTCAACTTTAACGCGGTTTTGGGTAAGCGCATCCTCCCCCATAGTCTGCGGAAGATTTTTGAGTTTATTGTAATAGCGGCCGTCAAGAGGGCTTATAAATATTTCGGACATACCTTTGGTATTATACAATAAAAAAGGCGCCCAGTCTGGGCGCCTTTTTTATTAAATTTTTTCTATCTTTTTACGCCGAAAGAACCGTAAACTTCCGGCCTGTAGCCGGCGTTATTGACCGTTGATGTCGCAGCGCCTTTATTGCTGATAATGCTGAAAAGCCCCGCGGCCTCCGCCGGTATCTGGCCGTCAACGCCTAAAAACTGGCCGCCGAAAGTCGCCACGTATCCGCCGCCGGCGCCGCTTGTCAAAGCGTATTTACCGTTGTTGTTATAACTGGCGCCGTCCAAAGTCAGAGTACCTGTAAAGGAACCGTCCGTCTGCGCGCCGCCGGTGCTTGTAATAGTGCCGTTATACCACGGCGTATTGTTTACGTTAAAACTCATACTGCCGCTTGAAGTATTGTTGAAGAAATTGGCGTTAAGCGTGATATTGCCGCTAACCGTATCCGTTTCAACAAATTTATTGTTAACATCATACAAATCAAGCCCGCCGAGCACGCGGCCGGAATAGGCGTAATTATTAGAATCGTTCGTCGGAATATTAGCGGACGCGCCGGCAGAGTCAAAAATAATAAACGGCGCCCAGTGATAATAATTGGCGTTTGTGCCGGTCTGCGTAGTAGTTTCCATCCAATAACCAAAATCGCCGTATTTCAAATTGTTTTTTGCGCCGCCCACGGCAAGCTGGTTTGTGGTAGTAAAACCCGCTGCGCTGCCGTCGGTCTGGGTAAGAAGAAAATAAGAGCCTTTGTCCAAAGCCGTATCAGACGCGCTGAAAGTCACGCTGCCGCCCTGCGTAAAAGTAACGTCCGCGCCGGTAAGGGCCGGCGTGTAAACGCCGTCAACGGTTATGCCGCCGACGCCGGTCGTTGTCGCGTCAACGGAAGAGATTGAAACAGAGGTGTCCCTCGTTACCTGCGCGCTCTGCGCCGTCAAAATTTTGAAAACCTGCGAGGCCACCGACGGCTCGCTTACGCTGTTGCAGCCGGCTGAAAATAAACCTAAAAATATTAACGATATTACTTTTATATTTTTCATAATATCTCCGAATAAGTTATTAACGCGGTACATAAACTATTATACATAAAGTTTATTATTTTGCGCGGCCCGCCGCAATAAAGTTTTTGACCGCGCGTTGTATTAACGTGCGCACAAAAAAACGGAGGATAATATGAAAAAACTTGCAATAGCGGCATCAATGGTTTTCTGCCTGGCGGCGTTTGCCAACGCGCAGGGCAACTGGTCTCACACGTCGTCTCCGGCAAAATACGGTTTTTCCGGCAGGGCATATAAATCAGACAGGTCTTTTAGATCCGGAAAATCCGGCGACAGGAAAAACTTCAGGGACTTCAAAAAGTGCCGGAAAGGCGGCCCGGGGTTTTACAAAAATAAAAACTTCGGCAGATAAAATAAAAAAGGGGCCTTGCAAAAGGCCCTTTTTTTATTGCTAAAAAATAATACGCAATAAAAATATATATGCGCGCGTTATATGTCCAGCGGGCTAGATTTTAGCCCTGCATATGACGTATATAAAGTAAGGGAGAATAGTATGAAGAAACTTGCAATAATGATGTCCGTAATTTTCTGCTTCGCCGTTCTTGCCAGCGCGCAGACCGCCACACCGGCCCCTGCTCCTGCTCCGGCCCAGCCCGTAGCCTCAACGCCGGCTCCTAAAGCCGACAAACCTGCCAAAGAAAGCAAGCAGCACAAGAAACATAAAAAAGGCAAAAAATCTGAAACCACAACGACTTCAGAAACCAAATAAACAGAAATAAAAAAGGGGGCCTTGAAAAAGGCCCCTTTCTTTTTATACTCAGTCGTGACAAATATCTATTACCGGCTTACCTTGTCTTATTTTTTCAAATTACTCTTTATATTCCACGGCAGTATTTCCGGTTTTATTTTCTATTGTATTATTTCTGAAACTCTAAATCTGCGCCTGTGAAAATATTTGATTTTTTAAATGATTTATAAAATATCTAAAATTACACACTATATCATTCTCAATAAGATATATCTATTTTGATATATTATACATATTTGACTCGTTTGCTAAAAATAACAGCTGTGGAAAAGCATAAAGCGCCGAGCGCCTTGCGCCGCCTGTTCTTATTTTTTCTATATATCCAGCCTTCTCAAGTTTATTCAAAATATTCCTTGCTGTATTGGGATGGTTTATTCTTGTTTTTTCTGTAAATAAAGTCCCGTTTATAATAGGTCTTTTAAACAAACACTCTAAAGCAGCTAAATAATGTTGTGAATGAAGCGTTTTTTGAAACTTTCCCTTCATATCTTCATATAAATTACTTATTTTCCTAGCCCTTAAAATATTTATTCTCGACTGTTCTTCCACGGCCCGTAAGAAAAATTCTACCCACCCTTGCCAATCATTATGTTGTGATATCGCCGCGAGTCGGGCGTAGTATTCTGTTCTGTTTTTTTCAAAATATTCGCTGATATAAAACATCGGTCTCTGAAGAACGCCCGTAAGATATAAGTATAACGGGATTATCATTCTTCCTATTCTTCCATTTCCGTCCATAAAGGGATGAATAATTTCAAACTGAGCATGTATAATAGCAGCTTTAATAATTTTATTGCCAGAATTATTTTGAACAAATTCTTCCCAGTTTTCAAGATATTCTTGGATGAGGAAATGTTCCGGCGGAACATATGTCGCGGTTTCTATATTACAACCTCTAGAACCTATAAAGACCTGCTCTTTCCTAAATTCTCCCGGTAAAGAGCGAGCATCCCAGTGCGCATCTTTCATTAATCTTTTATGAAGTTCTTTTATCAAAGATAATGACAGGGGTCTCCCTTCTTTTAAATAATCTTCCGCAACCCTAAGAGATATTCTATAATTCTGTAACCCTTGAATTTCTTTTTCTTTAAAAGAATCAAATTTTGCACCGGATTCATACTCTAATACGTCACTCATTGTAGATTGCGTTCCTTCAATTTTTGAGGATAATTCAGCCTCTTTTCTTATTAAAGGAGACAAAAGTATTTCCGGATTAATCATTCCTTCCAATAAACCGTCATATCTATAGATATTAGATGAGGCTCCGTCGCAAAAGCCGATCAATTCTTGCCAATCAAGGTTGTTTATCGGTAGTTTTTGTGGAATAAATGGCTTCATTTTTGCTCCTTAGATATATATTAGATATAAAGTTAAACATTATAATGTAGGATACTATCATATTGCACAACAAATTGCAAAATATTGTGCGAATTAAGATTGTCAAACATTTTGATGTGCTAGTTAGACTTTCATAACAAATTAAGATTCCATATCGCATAATTTTTAGTGTTTGGGATTCACATCCGTAAAAGCAGATAAAGAATTTTTTGTGTTAAAGATAGAATAAAACCTTCAACGTATACCCTCATATAAAAAATTAGATTATGCAATCTACTCCAAAAAAAATTTACAAGCGGTTAAATTAACAAAGTTATTATAAACTCATGCAAAAATAAGTTTTTATGATAAATTCTAATTTGAGTTTAAAAAATGATAAAACCCTTTCTTTATCCATCGGAAAGGGTTTATTAAAAAATGGTGCCCAGTAGAGGGATTGAACCTCTGACCTTTCCCATGTCAAGGGAACGCGCTACCGCTGCGCCAACTGGGCTTAATAACTTCAGATATCTTCCGGTTTGCGGCAGCGCTTACTAATTGATACGCTCGGCAGGTTTGCCTCGCTTTTTGCTGCGCCAACCAGACTTTAAATTATCTTATATTTTGTTATTATAACAAATTTTTATGCGGCGGAGTTTGCGGCGGAACTAAGCATGAGACGTTATTTGACTTTATAACAGGTATAACCGGGCTCGGGGCAGGCTTCGGCGGGGCTGCCGGTAAAAGAGGCGCACCAGCTGGCGCCCGCGGCGTCGCCGTTGGCAACCGTGCAGCTCAGCTGCTGGTTAAAATAATTTACAAGCCACCTGGACGGACTGCTGCCGTTTCTGGACGCTTGTATATGCGCGACGGGACTGGCGTGAAATGTATAAGTAAAATATTTAGGATTAGGCACGCTTATGTCAAGCGCGGTAAGGTCTGTGGCGTATGAACCGTTTTCCAGAATATATCTGTCTTCGGAATCTTTTAAGGCTTTTTGTAAAATTATCACTTCCATCCACTTTGATTTTTCAACCGCTTTGTTGTACATGGGCAGCGCTATGGCGGCAAGTATGCCTATGACGAGCACGACCACCAAAAGTTCAATAAGGGTAAACCCGTATTTTCTCTTCATGTAAAAAGTATATAAAATTAACGCCCCGAGCGAAAGAGTATATGCTCACTTCCTTTTTATTACTCAAAATAATTAAGAAAACAATATTTATCCGCGCTTAGCGGCCGCGGCAAAATAATTTTTGCCCGTCAAACAAATTTTATATAATAAAAACAAAAAACATAGTTGCTTAGCTTAAGTATTACGTGTTGCGTTGTGCCGCGTTACACTTGCATAAAATTGAAGCGGCGCAATACGTAATACTTAAGCTAAGCAACTATCAGGGGATAAAAATGAAAATTCATTCTTTTAACGTGCAGCCTAATCTGCCGGAAAATATAAAATTTCTGGAAGAGCTGGCCGGAAACATGTGGTTCAGCTGGAACTGGCAGGCCATACTCCTCTTCTTCAAAATAGACCCGCTGCAGTGGAACAAAAGCAGGCGCAACCCGAAATGGTTTTTAGGCTCTGTCCCGCAGTCCAGGTTTGAGGAAATCAGCAAAGACGCTGATTTTGTGGCCCACCTTAACCGCGTCAAAGAACTTTATTACGCTTACAAAAATAATCAGAATTCCTGGTACGCGCAAAACAAATTCCCCGGGGAAAGTAATTTTCTTGTTGCTTATTTTTCAATGGAATACGGCATAGGCGAAGGACTGCCGATATATTCCGGCGGCCTGGGCATGCTTGCCGGCGACCATATTAAAAGCGCGAGCGATTTGGGGCTGCCGCTCATAGGCATGGGCCTTTTTTACCAGCGCGGTTACGTCCAGCAGATTTTAAACCGCGACGGCTGGCAGAACGAAGCTTATCCTGAAAACGATTGGGCGCATATGCCCGTGGAACGCGTCAGAACGGCGGACGGGCACAGTTTAAAAGTTTCAATAGAGCTCGGCCGCGAAGTTATTTACGCCGCGGTCTGGGTTGTCGGCGTGGGCAACACAAAATTGTATCTTTTGGACACAAACCTCCAGGAAAACACGCCCGAACAGCGCGTGATTTCCGAACAGCTTTACGGCGGGGACAGAGAGAACAGGATACGACAGGAAGTCGTGCTGGGCATAGGCGGCGTAAAAGCTTTAAAAGCGCTGGGCATTAACCCGTCCGTATATCATATTAATGAAGGCCACTCGGCGTTTTTGCTTTTCCAGCGCATTATTGACGCTATGCAGGAGAAGAAGCTGACATTCCAGCAGGCGTGCGAATATGTGTGGGCCACGTCGGTATTTACCACGCATACGCCGGTTATCGCGGGCAACGAACATTTTGACCCGGCCCTCGTCCGCAAATACATGGAAATTTACGCGCAGAAAATGGGCTTAAGCTGGGACGAATTTGTGGCAATAGGCAAAGAAGATTTTACGTCCCCCACTTACTGCATGACCGTCGTGGCTTTAAAACTTGCCGCGTTCCTTAACGGCGTGTCAAAGCTGCACGGCGCGGTGTCGCGCGAAATGTGGCAGAAAGTCTGGCCGTCTCTTCCAATTAACGAAATACCTGTAACAAGCATAACAAACGGCATACATTCCGCCAGCTGGTTAAGCCATGAGCACGGCGAAATTTATTCAAAATACGGTTTTAACGGCGCGGACATTAACAGCGTTGACATAACCAAACCTGAAAACTGGGCCGGCATTGACAATATTCCGAACGAAGAATTTTGGGAAGTCCATAACATAAGAAAAGACAAACTTATAAACATGGTCCGCCTGCGCCTGAAAGTACAGTTAAAACGGCAGGGCGCGGACGCCACTTATTTAAATAAAGCCAGCAAAGTGCTGCGGCCCGACGTGCTGACTATAGGTTTTGCCCGCAGGTTTGCCACTTACAAACGCGCTAACCTGCTGTTTAAAGATTTGGACAGGCTTGATAAAATCATCAATAATCCGGCAAGGCCGGTGCAGTTTGTTTTTGCCGGAAAAGCGCATCCGGCGGACACAGCGGGCAAAGAGTTTATCAAATATATCTGCAATATTCAGACGGACCCGCGTTTTGCCGGCAAAGTTATTTTTGTGGAAGATTATAACATGAACGTCGCGCGCTATCTTGTGCAGGGCGTTGACATCTGGCTCAACACTCCCATAAGACCGCTGGAAGCAAGCGGCACCAGCGGCATGAAAGCGTGTCTTAACGGCGCGCTGACATTGTCCGTCTTAGACGGCTGGTGGGACGAGGTCGGGCCGTGCGATTTCAGCTGGTCCATAGGCGGTATTGATTATAAAACCGAGTCTGAAAGAGATTTGGTTGAATCCAATTCCATTTACAATATTATTGAACAGGAAATAGCACAGCTTTATTATACGCGCAACGAAAAAAACGTGCCGGACAAATGGATTGCGCTGATGAAACAGTCCGTCAAAACCATTGCGCCGGTTTTTAACACTCACCGTATGGTAAGGGAATATTATTCGCGTTTTTACACGAAAGCAAATCATTACAATAATATTTATTCTCAAAAAGACCGCGTGGAAGATTTGGCCGCAAAACGCGCGACCGTGGCCGCAAACTGGTACCGCGTTGCCGTGACGGACATTTCGCCTAAACTTGACCAGGCAATTAAAATCGGAGACACGCTTAATTTTAAAGCGCGCGTGTTTTTAGGCAATTTGCCGCCGGAACTTGTTAGGGTGGAAGTGCTGGCCGGCTCGCGCGGGGTTGCGGGCGATATTATAAGCGAAGAGTTTTTCACGATGAAGAATACCGGCAAAGAGGGCGACGCGTATATATATGAAGTTTCTTATAAGCCGGTTAACAGCGGGCGCAAAGATTATGCGGTGAGGATTATACCGGAGCTGAAAGATATACCCCATCCGTTCACGCCGCTGTTCATACGCTGGGAGAGCTAATAGTCATCCTGAGCCCTGAAAGGGCGTAAGGATCTACAATTATTATTCCGTAAACGGCTTTATAAAGGGGGATCCTCACGCCGCCTGCGGCGGCTCAGGATGACCCAGAATATTATGAACATCGTTCTAATCAATCCTGAAATTCCTTTTAATACCGGCAACATCGGGCGCAGCTGCGTGGCCACCGGCTCAACCCTGCATCTGGTAGGCAAACTCGGCTTCAAAATTTCAGATAAAGAAATACGGCGCAGCGGGCTGGATTACTGGGCTGACCTTAATTACAAAACATATAAAGATTTTGACGAGTTTTTGGCTGCGTGCGCAAACAAAGAAAATATCTTTTTCTTCTCAACAAAAGGCCAAAAAAGTTTTTGGAACATAAAATATCCGGCGGACTCGTATCTCGTTTTCGGAAGCGAGTCCGCCGGTTTTCCCAAAGAAATTTATGAAACTTACAAAGACCGCCTTTATAAAATCCCCATGACCGGCCCCGTGCGTTCGTTAAATCTTTCCTCAAGCGCGGCGATAGTTTTGTTTGAAGCTTTGCGCCAAAACGGCTACGGTTTTTAGCCGAGCGCGGCGGTTAATATTTTTTCAAACGCGAGTTTGCGGTGGCTTATGCCGTTCTTTTCTTTTTCCGTCATCTCGGCCAAAGTTTTGCCGGTGCCTTTTACTATAAAAAGCGGGTCGTAGCCGAAACCGTTTTCCCCGCGGTAACCGAAACCTATAAAACCGTCAACCTCGCCTTCCGTTGTAACCGTTTCCCCGGACGGAGCCGCGTAGCAGGCAACCGTTTTAAATTTGGCCGTTCTCTGGCCCAGAAAAAGGCCGTCAAGCGCGGCTAAAAGTTTGCGGTTATTTTCGTCCGCGTCATTGTCCGGTCCGGCGTAACGCGCGCTTTTCACGCCGGGCGCGCCGCGCAGGGCGTCAACTTCAAGGCCCGTATCGTCGGCAAGCGCGGGAATGTCCGCAAACCTTGCCGCGGCTAGCGCTTTTAGGACGGCGTTTTCTTTTAACGTGCGCCCCGTTTCTTCGGGCGCTTTAAAATCAGGAAAATCTTTGAGCGTCAAATATTCAACCTTTTCCCCTTTTATTGAAGGCGGAAGTATCGCCTGCAATTCTTTTACCTTATTATTATTTGTAGTAGCTATAAGTATCTTCATGTTTAAATATTATTACAAAGCAACGCATACCCGCAAGGGCCAAAAGACCTACGGCAAACATAGGCCCCGAAAAAAGTATAAAGTATAATAAGTATAATATAAGTATATGAAAGTAATAATTACGATACCCGACCTCCGCATGGGCGGCGCGGAAAAAATGAGCCTGACGCAGGCCGAAGGCCTTGCAAAAAAAGGCTTTGACGTGACGCTTCTCACCGTCTACAAAGCGCAGGATTTTTATACGGTGCCCGCCGGCGTAAAAAGACTGGCTCTCAACCTCTCCCACGCAAGAAAAAATATTTTAGGCAAAACCAAAAGCCTGCGCACGCTTTACAAAACGCTAAAAGAAATCAAGCCCGACGTTATTATTTCAAACATGATGGTAAACGTCGCCGCGCTGGGCGTGCTGCTTAAAATAAAAACAATTTTCGTTGAGCACATGCAGCTTGATAAAACGGATATTAATATTCAGAAAAAATTTGTTTTAAACAGGGCCGCCTACTGCGTGTTCCTCTCCGGCAGGGACGAAAAATATTTTAAGAAGCACCGCTTCAAAAGCGCGGCGCGCGTCATACAAAACCCGGCCGTAAAACTGGCGGCGCTTGAGGATAAAAAACCGGACTTTTTAAAACCCGCCAAAAACGCCGTCGCCGTAGGAAGGCTGGTGTGGGAAAAAGGGTTTGACATTTTAATACGCGCGTGGAAAAAGACGGCGGAAAAACATCCTGACTGGCATTTGTCAATAGTTGGCGACGGTCCGCAGAAAGACAGCCTTGCCGGTTTAATAAAAGAGTATAAAATAGACGGCAGCGTAACTCTGGCCGGCCAGTATAAAGACATGGCAAACGTTTACAAAAACGCGGACATTTTTATTTTATCGTCAAGGCGGGAAGGTTTTCCCGTCGCGCTGTGCGAGGCCATGGCCTGGGGCGCGCCGCCGGTTGCCTTTGACTGCGAGACCGGCCCCTCGGACATTATCCAAAATAACCACAACGGCGTGCTGTTAAACGAGTCTACCGCGCAGGAACTTGCGGGCGGCATAAATTTTTTAATAGAGCATGAAGACAAGCGCGTGCAGTTTGCAAAAAACGCGGCGGAAATTATTTTCCGCTTCGGCCTTGAAGAATATATAAACAAATACGCGGATTTATGCCGCAATTAGTATAATAATGTAGTCCCAGAGTATGGAAACCCCTTGATTTTTCCCCTCCATGGAAGGGAGGGGGCAGGGGGAGGGTTCTATATACAAATATAGTGTTGTTATAAAATTAAGTAAGTTCCATTTTTTATTCAAGTTTTTCCAACCAGACGGCATATATTTGTGTATATATTGTGTATAAAACCCTCACCCGCCTTCGCTGCGCTACGG
>JAIRUU010000119.1 GCA_031254225.1 Candidatus Elusimicrobium euhamitermitis | reverse complement strand
AATACTCAAAGAGTTCACAAAGGCTTAAAGTATATTACCCCTATGCAGTATATTTTAAGCCACCCGCACGCTCAAATCCAAAATTGTCCAAAGTCTCATATGTAGTGATGTCCTACATTAACTTTACAACGGAAAAATGTTTTAGTAAAATATATTCAATAAAGTAAAGTCAGTCAAATTTTATTCCTCGGTAGCTCAATGGTGGAGCATTCGACTGTTAATCGAAGGGTTGCTGGTTCGAGTCCAGCCCGAGGAGCCATTTTAAATGATTAGAACCGATTGGGGATAGTCCCAATCGGTTCTAATCATTTTTTTATCTTTGTTTGTCCGGATTCTGCAGCAATACTAAGGCTATTGGAACGCGGTTTGTCTAAGCACATATTTATCAGCAAGACTTTTTCCCTGAGAATCCAACTGTATAAGTTTATTTTCGCCTACCTGATAATTACGCGCAATATCGTTTCCGTCCAATATTATATTGTCGCCGCTCCATTTGAATTTTCCGGCGCGGCTAATAACGGCGCCGTTTGCGTTATAAGTTAAAATAAATGTCCCGTCATAGTTCAGAATAATTTCAACTTTCATGTCTTGGGAATTATCGCCTCTTACGATTCCTGCATAAGTTCCGCCCCAGTCTAAACTGTTCTGCGAACCATGCCCGTCGTCAGTAATTTTTATATCCTGTTCCGCAGGCATATTTACCTGTTTATTCGCGCACGCAGTCAGACCGGCCATCAAAGAAGCAATTGCTGCAACTAACACTAGTTTTTTCATACTTCCCCCTTTTTTTTGCTATTTATATTAAAACATATTTGCTTGTTTCGGCACAATTATCTTTTTGGTTTATTATTCTCTAATATGTCAGCGGAAACAGTTTTTATTTACCTCGGAAAAAACTTTTGTCCCGCACGGCATTCAGAATAATATCCCCTGTTACCATTTTTTATATTTCCAGAACAATATTATACTCACTACGGACAAAGCTGCTATGAAACATATAATCATAAACGCGTAAGGGTGGCCGGCCAGCGGAATGCTTACGTTCATGGAAAACAGCGACACTATAAACGAGGGCAGCATAAGACAAATTGTAATCGCAGTCAGTTTTTTAATAAGTATGTTTAGATTATTATTAATTACGTTTGCGCGCGCTTCTATCAGAAGGGCCAGAATGTCATAACCTATTTCCGCCTGTTTCTGGCACTGGTTGTTTTCAACTATAATATCTTCAAGAATTTCTTTCTGGTCCTCGTTAAGCCAAAGTTTCTGCGACAGGCTTAAAGCGCGGTTGAAAACAAAACCGTTTGACGTTATGGCGTTGACGTAATAGACCAGGGATTTTTCAAGACTAAGAAGATTTAGCAGATATTTATTGTCCGTAGATTCCGTCATTTTATCTTCAATTTCTTCCGAGATTGAAGTAATCACACGCAGATGTTCAAGATAATGCGCTATGGCGTTATAAATAATTTTCAGGAAAACGTCCTGCGCGCAGCCCGCGCTGTTAAAATGTTTGCCGACGAAAAGCGGAATATCTTCCGACAAAACCAAAAGAAGTTTATGCTCGTACAAAAACATTCCCATTGAGGCCACTTTAAATTCCAGCTGTTCTTTGCTGGAATAATTTTTTGGGCGTTTAAAAATCATTGCGGCGTGGGACGCGCCAAACTCCAGCCGCGCTATTTCCTCCGGGTCCAGAGAGGAGGCCAGAGTATGTTCGTCAATGTCAAAATTATTTACAATAAATTTTTGTTCCTGCGCGTCCGGCGCGGTGTAGACGTATACCGCCGCGTTTTCCGTTTCGGTTTCAACAAGTTTGTTATTTTCAAAAATATATTTTTTTTCCATAAGCGATTTGCTCTGTTTTACCGTTTTGATTTAACATCTGTTTTAATTATATCAATAAATAGTATTCAGTAAAGCTTACGCCCGCTTAGAGGATTTGCTTCTGCGCCGTATAATAAAATGCTTAAATATTAAAATGACGCCTTTGGAAGTTCTTAATAAAATTTACGGGTACAAAACGTTTATCGGCTTGCAGCAGCGGGTTATTGACGCAGTTATGCATAATAAAAACGCTCTCGCGCTTATGCCCACAGGCGGCGGAAAATCGCTCTGTTACCAGATACCCGCGCTTTGCAAAGACGGTACCGCCGTAGTAATTTCTCCCCTCATTTCTCTGATGCAGGACCAGGTCTACGCGCTAAAAGAACTCGGCGTGCGGGCCGCGGCGCTTAATTCGCTTCTCCCGCCGGAAATTCTGCGCCGCACATTCGGTCAGTTTATGCGCGGGGAGCTGAGCCTGTTATACGTCTCGCCCGAGAAAGCGTGCACGGAGGATTTTTTGCAAATTCTCTCCCGCGTAAAAATTTCCATGTTTGCTATTGACGAAGCGCATTGCATTTCCGAGTGGGGGCATGATTTCCGCCCCGAATATATGCAGCTTGCCGTTCTCAGAAAACGTTTCCCGCAAATTCCGGTTCTAGCGCTTACAGCGACGGCGGACGCGGTAACCAGAAAAGATATTTTAAAAAATCTTGACATTGCCGACGCCGAGGTTTTGACTGCCGGTTTTGACAGGCCCAACATTACTTACGGCGCGCGGCTTAAAGATAAAGAAAAGCAGCAGCTTCTTGATTTTATAGAAACAAAACACGCGTCTGAGAGCGGCATAATATACTGCCTGAGCAGAAAGCGCGCGGAAAATTTTGCCGAGTTTTTGCAAACACGCGGCTTTAACGCGCTGGTTTACCACGCGGGTCTTGACGCGGCCTCTCGGCAGGAAAACCAAAATATTTTTACCAAAAAAGAAAGCGTTATCATGTGCGCCACAAACGCGTTCGGCATGGGTATAAATAAGCCGGACGTGCGTTTTGTCGTCCACATGGACCTGCCCAAAAGCGTGGAAGCGTATTACCAGGAAACCGGCCGCGCGGGGCGGGACGGCAGCCCGTCGGACGCCATGCTTTTTTACGGCGCGAAAGATATTGTGCAGTTAAGAAATTTTATAGAAGAATCTTCCGCGCCCGAACAGCAAAAAAAGATTGAACGCCAAAAACTTAATACGCTCACGGCTTACGCGCAGAGCGCTGGCTGCAGGCGGCATATTCTTCTTAATTATTTTACGGAAGAAGCCCCCTCTTCCTGCGCCGCGTGCGACAACTGCCTTACGCCGCCGGAGACTTACGACGCTACGGTAAACATGCAAAAATTTTTATCCTGCGTTTTCCGCGCGTGCGGGGACGGATTTTCTTTCGGCGCGCAGCATATAACGGATATTCTGCTGGGCAAACAAAATGAAAAGATAGAAAAATTTAAACATAATACTCTTTCCACCTACGGCATAGGCAAAGATTTGCCTGAGGACGACTGGCGGCTGCTTGCGCGCCAGGCTGTAGTCATGGGTTTTGCGGCTATGGACGCGGAGCATTCTTCCCTCACTCTTACGCCGCGCGCATGGCCGGTTTTGAAAGGACATGAGACGGTGAGGCTGCGTAAATTTATTAAACCTCCTAAGAAAAAAGAACAAAAAAAGCAAAAACAAAAAGCCGAACTGCCGCCCTCTGACAATAATCTTTTTGAAAGGCTGCGCCGCCTCCGCCGCGGTCTGGCGGAAAAAGAAAATATACCGCCGTACGTGGTTTTCAGCGACAAAAGCCTTCTGGAAATGGCCGCCTTAAAACCCTCCACGCCGCAGGCGTTTGCCGAAATTAACGGCGTGGGCCAGTTCAAACTGCAAAAATACGCGGAAGTCTTTTTAGAAGAAATAAACGCGGATTCTCAGGCGGCGCCGCGGAAGTAAAATATTTCAGTCCCTCAGAAAAAAGATATAATATTATTATTGGACGCGCATACTCAGTATACGATAACCAAACCCTTTGGCTGTTTAAGCCAAAGGGTTTTCCTCAGGTAAATTTTATAACATGACAGAAAATAATACGGCTATCTGGACAAAAAATTTTACGGAAATAACGTTAATAAACCTGTTTACTTTCACGGCTTTTAATATGTTTCCCTCCGCCCTGCCGCCGTATCTTCACGCGGCCGGCGCGCCGCAGAAAGCGCTGGGCTTAATAATCGCCGCGGCCGTCGCTGGCACGCTGCTGACAAGACCTTTTGCAGGGCTGCTGCTTGACAAAATGAGCCGCAGGAAATTTTTAATTATCGCCCTTTCCGTAATGCTTGCCGCAAGCTGCGGTTATTATTTTTTAAATATTCTGATTTTACTTTTCGCGCTGCGTTTTATACACGGCGTAAGCTGGGGCGCGGTAAGCACGGCTTCCAACACTTTAGTGTCAGACAACATAGCAAAAGAACATTTTGCCGAAGGCATGGGGTATTTCAGCCTTTCCGCAAGCCTTGGCATGGCGCTGGGGCCGTTCGCAGGGCTGCATTTCGGCGTAAAAACGGTTTCGTGGCTGTCCGCCGCGCTTATGCTTATAGCGGTTCTCCTGGCGCTCAGAATGCGGCACCACCGCCACATTCAGCCCGCTTCCCCCGTTTCCAAAAAAGCGGTTTTATTTGAGAAAAAAGCGCTGCCTCCGGCGGGAATAATATTTTTAATGCTGTCGTGTTACGGCGTTATTTTGACGTGCCTGGCTATTTTCAGCGCGCAGAGAAATATAAAACACGTAGGCCTGTTTTTCACGGTTTACGCGGCCTGCACGGTTTTTACGCGCGCGTTTCTCGGGAAGTTTTTGGACAAATACGGCTTTGGCGCGGGAATAGGGCCGGGCGGTATTTTTCTCAGCCTGTCGCTTGTGTGCATATCTTTTGCGGATAATTTATTTATGCTTATGCCCGCCGCGGTTTTCTTCGGCATAGGCATAAGCCTGGTGCAGACTAGTCTGCAAAGCATGGCCGTTTCCGCCGTGCCGAAAGAAAGGCGCGGCGCGGCTACCGCCGTATATTTTATGGGTTATGACGCAGGCATAGTTTTCGGCAGCGCGTTTGCCGGCGTGCTGGCGGCACACGCGGGTTACGCGCGCACTTTTTTAATCATGGCTCTTTTGCCCGCCGCCGGCGCGCTGCTTTACACGGAAGCCAGAAAATATAAAGTAAGAATCAAAAAACTCATCTACCCGCTAATCGGGGAATAAAAAAATTAAAAAGCCCGGACTTATTTAAGCCCGGGCTTTTTACCTGCAAAATTCAGTTATCAATAACCCGGCAGGGTGTAACAATTCTGGGCCGCGATAACGTTAAGGCAGCCGGTGGAATTTACTCCGCCCATAGCTTTACAGATTTTTGCTTTTGAGCCCGTAGCCCCGCTGTACGACATGCACGCTATGCTGTCGTCTTTTCTGACGGCAATAATATATCCGGAGCCCAAAGCATTGCCTACGTAAGCGTTTGCAAAACCTTTAAAACCGTAACATGAAGCGGCCGAGCCGATTTCAAAATCTTTCGTTCTCACGCGGTTTAAACCGTCGCACCCGCCGGTAGTGATATACGGCGTGCCGAGCGATTGTATTTTCATATCCAAATCTTTCATGTTATCCGTATAGTCTCCCATTTCCGCGCGGTAGGCGTCGTTTTTGCGCGGGCTACCTGTTTTGCAAGCAGTATGCCTTCGGTGGCGCGCGTCCTTTCAACGGACACCAGATAATTAGGTATCGCTATGGCGGCAAGTATAGCCACTATCATAACCACGGTCATAAGTTCTATTAACGTAAATCCTTTCATTTAGGCGCCTCCGTGAAGCAAAATTTTTTCTTAAGACTATTATAATATAAATAATGCAAAATATCTCTTATTCCTGTTAAACCATAACCTTTTTCAACTAAATACCTCTGGGTCTTTTGGGTATCCGTATAGTACCCTAAAGGCCCTTGTTTTTCTCTTTTTAACCATTACCATGTTAATATGAAGAATAAAATTATAAATATTTTACTGATTTTTATAATGATATTTTCCGCCCAGCTTGGTTACGCGCAGGGCGGACAGCGGCTTTCTGATTCAGAGCGACTGAAAAATACATATCT
>JAIRUU010000074.1 GCA_031254225.1 Candidatus Elusimicrobium euhamitermitis | reverse complement strand
AGCAAGTATATAAGGCGAAGCATACGGCGAGGGCCGGAAAAATTGAAAAGCGTCCAAAAGCCGAAGAAATTTTTAACCCCCGACTAAAGCGAACGAAGTGAGCAAAACAGAACACTGTTTACAAGCGAAGCAGCCGTGCGCTGGAAAATCTTGCGGCGGGCGCGGGCCCGCCCAAATACTCGTAGTCATGAAATAAATGTGATTTTCCGGGAAAATCACACCTTATATCCAGTTAAAACCGCGCGCCTGCTCCCACCTGCACGGCTTTTGTATCTCCGGCATATACATACGCCCCAAAAACATATACAACCGGCAATATATGAAAATTTACGCCGCCGGTTAACCTTGTGCCGCCTTTGCTTGCTGTGCCGCCGCCGTTAACGCTCATTCTGCTGTAATCATAACCCGCGCCGACATAAGGCTCCAGCATAAGCACCTTTACGGACGCGCTGATTGACGCGGACAAATGGTCAATATTATAATAATCCGTGCTCATTCTGTCATAAAAAGCGCCGACGGTGATGTCCGGAAAAAACGGCAGAATGGTGTTTCCCAAAACGCTCCATTTAAGACCGCCGCCTACGCTTGTAAGCTGCTCAAAAGAAGTGCCGCGCGCGGCTATGTTTAAACCGAGTATCGGTATTTTCACGCTGCCGTAAAGCATGGGGATAAAAACATTTTTATCGTCAAGCTTGTTAGACGGCATTAAAAAGTTGCCGCTTACGCCGACGTCAAAGCCGAAAGTGTCCACAGCTTTTCCGTCATGAAAATCATTCATGCCGGCTATGAGACCTATGTCTCTGGCGTAATTTTCCGCGTCGCTTTTTGACGCGCCGCCCACGTTGCTTTTAAAGCGGTCCGCCACGCCGGCATAAGAGGCGGACGCCAGAGCGAACAGACATGCTGCAATTAAAAATTTTTTCATTTTAAGACTCTCCTTATTTCCTTAAACTCTATAATATACTATCATAAAAATAAAGGGTTTTTTAGAGGAAACTTTTATGACAGACGCAAACGCCGGCAAACTGCCTGTTAACGTAATAGACGTGGGGCTGCTTAAGAAAGAATTTTTTTATCCGTCCGGCTCTCCTGCGCCGGTAAAATTCGGCACGTCGGGGCACAGGGGCGTTTTGGGCTGCGGGTTTTGCGAATTGCACGCAAAGGCAATAGCCCAGGCCGTTGCGGATATGCATAAAGAGATGAATATCAAGGGGCCGGTCTTGGTCGGCGGCGATACGCGGCTTATGTCAAAAACCGTTTCGGAAATCTGCGCCGGCGTGCTTGCGGCCAACGATATTCCGGTTTTAATGACTACGGTGCCGGTGCCCACGCCGGTATTTTCAATGGAAATTTTAAAGGGCCGCGCGGTTGCCAGCCTTAACGGCACGGCAAGCCATAACCCGCCGCAGGACATGGGCCTTAAATACAATCCGTCCACCGGCGGGCCCGCGGGTTCCGCCATAACTTCAAAAATTGAAAAAGCGGCAAACGCGCTGATGAAAAATACGGATAAAATTAAACAAATTACCGTTGAAGAGGCCAAAGCAAAAGGCCTGCTTAAAGAAATTGACGTTATAGAGCCTTATATACGGGAACTTGCAAAAGTTATTGATTTTGAGACGATAAAAAAGCATAATCTTAAAGCCGCGATACACCCCATGGGCGGCACCAGCCTTCCTTTTTACAAAGCTTTAAAACAGAAATACGGGCTGCAGAATTTTGAAATTGTGAGCGACATTATTGATCCTACTTTCCGCTTTATTCCCTTAGACCACGACGGAAAAACCAGAATGGACCCTTCGTCCCCTTACCCCATGAAACCGCTTATAGATTTGGTGCAAAGCGGAAAATTTGTTTTTGCCGGCGCGAGCGACCCTGACGCGGACCGTTTTGGCTGCGCCACCGCCGCGGGCGGGCTTATAAACCCAAACCACGCGCTTTGCGTTATGGCGGATTATCTTATCAGAAAAAATAAATCCTGCGCCTGTACTTTTATAGGCCGCACGCTGGGCACTACGCATATGCTGGATAAAATAGCCGGCGCGGCAGGCTTAGGCGTGGACGAGAAAAATATAGGTTTTAAATATTTTGTGGACGGAATAAGAGACGGCAAATATGTTTTGTGCGGCGAGGAAAGCGCCGGCATGTCCATGAGCGGCTGGACCACTGAGAAAGACGGCATTTTTGCCGTGCTGCTGCTGCTGGAAATCATGTCAAAAGAGGGCGACATAGCGGCGTTATATAACCGGCTCACCAAAAAACACGGCGTCTCATATTACACGCGCATTGATATTCCCACCGACGAAAAAACTAAAAACGCCGTCAGCGCGTTAAAGGCGGCGGACGTCGCCGCTATAAAAACCGTGGCCGGCGAGAAGGTTATAAAAACAAGGGACACCGACGGCATTAAAATATATCTGGAAAATTCCTGGTTTCTGGCGCGGGCAAGCGGCACTGAAAATATTTTAAAATTTTACTGCGAAAGTTTTGTAAGCGCGCAGAGAATGGACGAGATAGTAAAACAAGGCTCCGCCGCGCTGGGAATAAAATTATGAAAAAAATATTAATATCCGCGGCGGTTTTGCTGCCGCTTTTATCTTACGGGAGCGTTATGGACACCATGTTTGAAAACAACGCGCTGCGCTTTGACTACCAGCCCGCGGAAATAGCGGCGACGGAAAACCTGGCCGCCATGCGTTTTGAGGGCAATATTAAAAAAATTCTGGCGGTGCCGCCGGCGCAGAGGAATTTTGACAACACCGTGCTCGCTTTTGAGCGCGCGTTTAACGACTACTGGTACACGGCCAAAGCGCTCTCGCTCATGGCGTATTTCCACGACGACGCGCAGGTGCGCGAGGAAGCCGCGAAGCTTGAGTCAAAAGGCTCCCAGTTTAAAGCCGCGGTTTTGGCCAGAAAAGATATTTATAAAGCTATTAAAGAATATTCGGACACGCGCCCGGTCTTGTCGGACACGCAGGTAAAACTAATGCGTTTTTGGTTAAACAGTTTTGAGCGCGCGGGCGCGAAACTGGAAGGCGCGGCGGCCGGGCAGTATAATGAGCTTACCAAAAGCAAAATGGAAGACATTACAAAATTCAACGTCAATCTTATGCAGGACAGCCGGACGCTGGAAGTCGCGGCGGAGCAGCTTAAAGGCATGAGCGGCGTTTATATTAACCGTCTGGACAAAACGCCGGACGGCAAATATATTGTTACCTTAAAATATCCAGATTATAACCCGTTCATGGCCAACGCGCAGGACGAAGACGCGCGCAAAGAGCTGCAAATAAAATTCGCCAACCGCGGCGGGCAGGAAAACGTTGCCCTGCTGGAGAGCGTGCTGCAAGACAGGTCAAAAACCGCGCGGCTGCTCGGCTTCAAAGACCACCCGCAGTTTGTGCTTGCGGACCGCATGGCTAAAAACGATACTACCCTCGTAAAATTTTTAAAAGACATTGAAAATAAATTAAAACCCATAGGCAAAAAAGAACTGGCGGATTATAAAAAACTGAAATCAGAAATGACCGGTAAGCCGGCGGAAGATTTTACGCTTTGGGATTATCCTTATTATTATAACCAGTACATGAAAAAATATTATAACGTTGACCAGGAAAAATTAAAAGAGTATTTTCCCGCGGAGCAGGTTATAAACGGAATGTTTGACGTGTTCGGCAATTTATTCGGCCTTACTTTTGAGCGCGCGGATTTGCCGGTCTGGCAAAAAGACGTTCTGGCGTATAAAATTAAAGATAAAGAAACGGGCGAAGAAATTTCAAATTTCTACCTTGACCTTTATCCGCGGGACGGCAAATATACGCACGACGCGACGTGGAGTTTTATAGACGCTTATAAAAAACCGGACGGAAGTTATCAGCCGCCTTCAGTAGTAATAGCGGCCAATCTTACGCCGGCCGGAAACGGCGTTCCGTCCCTGCTGGATTTTAACGACGTTACCACGCTGTTCCATGAGTTCGGCCACGTGCTGCAAATGTCGCTCACCAGGCCGGAATACGCTTCTCTGGGCGGGGACAATATGGCGTGGGATTATATTGAAACGCATTCCCAGCTGCTTGAAAACTGGGCCTGGCAGCCGGCGGTCCTTAAAAAAATCTCGCGGCATTATAAGACGGGCGAACAACTGCCGGACGATATGATTAACAGTCTTATAAAATCAAGGCGCGCGGGCAACGCGCTGCCAATGCTGCGGCAAAATTTTCTGGCCCAGCTGGATTACCGATATCATAAATCCAATAATCCCGTGGACACAACCGCCGTCTACGATAAACTGAGCAAAGAAATTTACATGCTGCCCATGACGCCGGGCACGCACCCGCAGGGCAATTTTCAGCACATTATGTCTCTGACGGACCCGTACGACGTGGGATATTACGTATACGCATGGTCTTTGGTAATTGCGGACGATATTTTCGCGCAGTTTGAAAAATACGGCATTGACAACGCGGACGTGGGCGCGGAACTGCGGCGGGACATTTATACGCCCGGCATGACGCGGGACCCGAACGAGATGGTTGAAAAGTTTTTGGGCAGGCCTTATAACAATAAGGCGTTCTTACAAAACTTCGGCGTAAAAACAAAATAATTTTATGCCGCTGTAAATTTCTGGATAAATTTACTATAATTTATTTGTAATAAAAACCCAACAGGAGACAGTAATTATGAAAAAAGTATTAGCGTTAACAGCAGTTGCAGTAATGCTTACGGCCTGCACAATGCCGGCCTCTTACCTCGGCGGAGCCTTAATCGCCCAGACCGTTGAACCCACCTTGGTTACGCCTAACACCGGCACAAAAACCGGCAAAGCCTGCGGCAAAAACTACTTAGGCATTTTCTCTTCCGGAGATATGTCTGTTGAAGCCGCCAAAGCCAACGGTAAAATCAAAACCGTCGCCTCGGTTGACAGAGAAGTTAAAAACATGCTCGTTGTCGCCGAAGTCTGCACTGTCGTAACCGGCAGCTAATTGATTTAAAGTCAATTAAAACGCCGCCCCGCAAAGGGCGGCGTTTTTTTATGCCGCCGCGCAGAAACGGCGCGCCGCAATTTATTTTTTACTAACCCTTAATAGTTATCTTAGAAATCCGCTTTAATCTATCTTCACGTCTGAAAAAACATACCGTAAAAAAGCCAAAACCGCGTTTCAAATATAATGGATAATGGGTTGAACGGACCGGTCAAAATGTTTAAACTTTAAGTAATACCTAAAGGAGGTATTATTTATGAAAAATAATAAGAAAGGTTTTACCCTGATAGAACTGCTCGTTGTGGTTCTCATCATCGGTATATTGGCGGCGATAGCCTTGCCGCAGTACACCAAGGCAGTAGAAAAATCACGCGTGTCTGAAGCTTTGATTAACTTAAAAGCCATATCAGACGCCGCGCAGAGATATTATCTGCTCAACGGTAATTATACAAGTATTGCAACGGACGCTCTGGACATTGAGCCCGCGACTAATACCAATATGTTTACTTTTGCGTTCGGCACCTGCAGCTCAGGTACCTGTACCGTTACAGCCACAAGGAAAGGCTCCAATGTATACGTTATAACTTATTATTTGGCAAACGGCGGGTTTGATACAAACAAACCAGCGGCTGGCGGTAGCGGCAGAGGGTGTTCAACAACATCAAGCCCAGACATGTGTACTTCAATAAACCCGATGTTGAAGTAAATAAAGCTTTAAAACCCCGCCCCTGCCGGGCGGGGTTTTGGGCCGCGCGGGGTGTTCCCGCGGGCCTGCAGTTAAAACGGACCGTGGCAGTGCTAAAAGGAGGCCGTTATTTTCCCCTCTCCGCCTTGTAGGAGAGGGGAAACAATAAACCAGGCAGACGTAAATTATAACCAGCCGGCGCGCAAAGTAAGCGCGGACGGCATGGTGTTTTTTTGTCTTAAGAAAGGGTATTGCAATTATTTAATAAAATGACTATACTTTATATGATACCTACAAGGAGGTATTACACATGAAAAATAATAAAGGTTTTACCCTGATAGAACTGCTCGTCGTGGTTCTCATCATCGGTATATTGGCCGCAATAGCACTGCCCCAGTACACCAAGACGGTTGAAAAATCACGCGCGTCCGAAGCTGTACTTAACTTAAAAGCTATAAGTGACGCCGCGCAGAGATATTATCTGCTTAATGGAACTTACGTTGGTATTGATATAACGACTACCGGAAATCTTGATATAGAGCCGACACTCAATACCTCTAACTTCATAATCTCTGCCGGAACTCCTTCTGCCACTGCACTGGCCATTACCGCATGCAGAAAAGCAGCGTCTGGCGATACTACATGTACAGCTCCCGGCACTAAATATTCAATAGTATATAACTTACTTAGTGGCGGCTGGGGCAGCCCTGCAAGAAATTGCAACAACGGATCCGGTGGTTCTACTCTCTGTGCCAGTATACAACCGATGTTGAACTAAACAAAGCTTTAAAAAACCCGCCCTTACGGGCGGGTTTTTTTATGCCTAACTTTTACAACTAAATCAATTCAAAAACATGTTTCCCCTCTCTCTCAGGGAGAGGAATTTATTTTAAACCTCCTCTTCCAAAAATTTGAAAGAGGAGGTTTATGGTTTTAAATCCTTACATACCTGTCGTATAATTACTCTCTTCTTTTGTAATAAGAATATTATGCGGGTGGGACTCTTCAAGGCCGGCGGCGGTTATTCTGACAAAGCGGCCGTTCTCCTTAAGTTCCTGCACCGTTCTTACGCCGCAGTAACCCATGGCGGCGCGCAGGCCGCCGACAAGCTGGTAAACCACGTCCGCCAAAGCGCCGCGGTAAGGCACGCGGCCTTCAACGCCTTCCGGAACAAGTTTTTTGGCGTCTTCCTGAAAATACCTATCGCGGCTGCCGCAAACCATAGCTCCCGAAGAGCCCATACCGCGGTAAGCCTTAAAAGCGCGGCCGTTGAACATAATATTTTCCCCTGGCGACTCGTTTGTGCCGGCGAAAAGAGAGCCCATCATACACACGCTTGCGCCCGCGGCTATCGCTTTGGCGACATCGCCGGAATATTTTATGCCGCCGTCCGCAATTACCGGTATGCCGTATTTGGAGGCCACCAGACTGCAGTCATAAATAGCCGTAATCTGCGGCACGCCTATGCCTGCCACTACGCGCGTTGTACAGATAGCGCCCGGGCCTATGCCCACTTTAACGGCGTCCGCGCCGGCTTTGATTAAATCTTCAGCCGCGTCGCCGGTGGCAACGTTGCCCGCTATAATCTGCGCGTCAGGATACTGCGTGCGCAGTTTTTTGACCGCGTCTATAACGCCCTGGCTGTGTCCGTGCGCAGTGTCCACCACCAGCACGTCAACGCCCGCGGAAATAAGCGCTTCCGCGCGGGTAAGCATTTCTCTGCCAATACCTATTGCCGCGCCGGCCAGCAGACGGCCTTTTTCGTCTTTGGAAGAGAGCGGGTATAATATGGCCTTTTCAATATCTTTAATAGTTATAAGGCCTTTTAGGCGGAAACCATCGTCAACAAGCGGCAGTTTTTCTATTTTTTCTTTTTTAAGAATTTCTTTTGCCTCTTTCAAAGAAGTGCCCACTTTGGCGGTGACAAGATTTTCTTTTGTCATAATTTCAGAAATGGGTTTTGCGCCGTCCGTCTCAAACCGCATGTCGCGGTTTGTTATAATGCCTATCAGTTTGCCCTTTTCGTCAACTATGGGCACGCCGGAAATTCTGTATTTGGCTGCAAGCTCTTTTGCGTCCGCCAGAGTGTTTTCCTTCTTAAGGGAAAAAGGGTCAAAAATCACGCCGTTGTCGCTGCGTTTGACGCGGTCCACTTCCGCAGCCTGCTGCGCTATGGTCATGTTTTTGTGTATTATGCCTATGCCGCCCTCGCGCGCTATGGCTATGGCCATTTTAGACTCGGTCACCGTGTCCATGCCCGCGCTGACGAGCGGGATATTAAGTTTAATTTTGCGCGTGAGCTGGGTATTGGTTTTAACGTCTTTTGGCAGCACGGTTGAATGCTGCGGGACTAAAAGCACGTCGTCAAAAGTTAACGCCTCTTTACCGAATTTTTCCATATTTTTATTCTCCATATATAAAGAAAAGGCCCCGCAAGGGGGCCTTTTAAAACTGTTGCACGGAAATACAGTTGATAATAAAAAAGACAAACAAAAACAAAGTGATTGTTTCCATATTAAATTATAGCAAATTTAATAACCTATGAGAAACAACGGCGGCTCTCCCGACGTAAATTTCCCCCTTTTAGGGGGAAACCCCCGAAGGGGAAATGCCTGCCGCGCCGTAGCGCAGCGTAGGCGGGGGGGGGTAAATGGATGTTATAAAACGCCGTTTGATATTACCTCTTACACAAAAGTCTTACGACACATGTTTGTGTTCATTTCCCCCTACCCCCTTCGGGGACTTCCCCTAAAAGGGGAAGATATGTTTTAATTGTATCTATGCCGTCTTAATACCTGATAAGGAAGAGAGAGGGCGACAGAAAGTAAAACAAATTAACCAGCGCGCCAAAACTTAAAAAAGGGCCGAAAGGAATAGCCGTCTCCCGCGTCGCTTTTTTATTTATCATTAAATAAACCGAGTAGACAAGGCCCGCGGCCGAGCCTATCATCAGCGTCATTATAACCCCCTGCCAGCCCAGCAGCGCGCCCACGCCGCCCATAAGTTTAATGTCCCCGCCGCCCATAGCTTCTTTCTTAAAAAGCAGCGTCCCTAAAACCGCAATCAGCAGCATGCCGCCGAAGCCGACCGCACCGCCCAGAAAACTCTGCAAAAATATCTGCCGGTACGTCCCGTGAAAATTGGGATTAACAAAACAAACCAGCAGCCCCCAGACGATAAGGCCTATTGAAAATCTGTCCGGTATCATCATGGTTTTCATGTCAATGACGGACAAAATGACGAGCGAATAAACGGCAACCAGCGCGCCCGCGGTCCAAAGCGTCACGCCGTAACGCCACACAAAAAGACCCGTTAAAATGCCGCTGAGCATTTCAATCAAAGGGTACTGTACGGAAATTTTATCTTTACACTTCCTGCACTTCCCGCCGAGGATAAAATAAGAAACCAGCGGAATATTGTCATACCATTTAATTTTTGTATTGCACTTCATGCAGTGCGACGGCGGGAACGCCACGCTTTGCCCCAGCGGTATGCGGTAAATGCAGACGTTTAAAAAACTGCCTATTATCAGGCCGAATAAAACAGAAGTAAAAATTATGAAAGGTTCCACTTAATTCTCCGCCCATTTTTTGCCGGAAGAATCGTAGCCGGACAGGTCCGCAATAATGTCGCCCCAGCGCGGGTCGTCCTTGCGGTTAAAATAAAACCAGCCGCCCTTGCCCGTAAATTCTTTGGTATTAACTTTATTGGATTTTTCGTATCCGTAAACGTCCTCGTACGGTATTTTTTCAATATAGCGCGGGACTAAGACGGACAAATCATCCTCCGGATAAGTGCCGCGATTGTCGCCGTAATAAGCTGCTATGGCGCTGCGCAGACGCTCCAGATTATATTTTGTCTGCCCCTCGCTGGTTTTTCTGGGAATATCTATAATTTTGGGAACGCTTAAACCCGCAAAAATTAAAACCAGGACCAGCGCAAAAATCATTTGCAGCCTGGTAAGTCCGCTTTTCATAATACTCCGTCCTCCTTATGACTTTCCTACCCGCAAGGGGCGAGTGGAAAGAGGGATAAACATTATTTCAAATTAAGGGCCATAATTGCAAAAACTTTCGCGTCGCCCAGCGTGTCGGAAATTTTGCTGTACTCGTTGGGCTGGTGAGCCACGTCGTCTAACTTTGAATATACCGCGCACGGTATGCCCTCTTTACGCAGATACGCCCCCACGGTGCCGCCGCCTATGCCTATGGCTTTGGGTTTATTTTTGTAAACGGCTTTAATAGCGGCAATAGCCTGCGTGACAACGGGTTCTTTAACGTCCGTCGCAGGAGACTCAACTTCCTGCGTAACCGCAATATCAACTTTGACCTTAAACTGCCCGCTTATTTTTTTAACTACGGCGTTTACGGTTTTTTTAACCTCTGAAAGTTTGTACAGAGGCAAAACGCGGCAGTCAAAATGAAACTCGTCTTTGCCGGGCACTATGTTTGAACTGGCCACGTTTGCATATTTTTTGGTCGGCTCAAAAGTGCTGACGGAAGGGCTGAACAACTTATCTTTTTTATTAAATTTTTTGTGCAGTTCTTTATCAAGCTCAACAATCAGATTAGCGCCCGCGCGGTACGCGTTTATGCCGGCTTCCGGCGTGGAAGCGTGCACCTGTTTACCTGTAACGGTAAACTTTGCCCAATAAATGGATTTTTCCGCCACCATAACGTCAGTGCCTTCGCTGTTGCCGCCGTCGGGCACCATAACGCAGTCGCCTTTTTTAAACATTTTCAGATTAGTCTTAATTATATGCTGTATGCCGTACACGCTGCCGACTTCTTCGTCCGCGACTATAAGCAGGCATAAATTTACTTCCGGCCTTATGCCCAGCTCCATGAAAGCTTTAACCGCAGCCAGCGCGGAGATTAAACCCTGGTGATTGTCCTCAGACCCGCGGCCGTAAATTTTGTCGCCCTGCACAACGGCTTTAAAAGGGTCGGTCTTCCACATAGCCAAATCGCCCGGGGACACAACGTCCATATGCGCCATAATCCAAAAATTTTTGTCGCGGTTTTTGCCGTAATATTTGGCTATTATATTCGGCCGCACGCCCTTTTTTGCCTTAGGGTCTTTTGCGTCCAAATGAAAAACTTCGTCAAATTTCATGCCTTTCAAAACGCCGTCTATAAAAACAGCTTTGTCATATTCGCCCACGCCGCCCTCAATCTCGGTGCTTATTGACGGGCACTGCATCATGCCGGTCTGCATGTCTATAACAAAATTTTTGTAACCGTCAATTTTTTTAAATATTTCTTTCATGTTCATAATACTCTCCTAGATTCTGTTTTCAACGTCAATAAATTCAACGTCCGTTTTAAATTTTTTTCTGACGACTTCCATAAGAGCTTTTACGCCGAACGTCTCGGAATTATAATGGCCTAAGGCCATAAAATTAACGCCGGACTCCCGCGCGTATTCCTGCACAAATTCTTCCGCGCTGCCGGTAATAAATAAATCCGCGCCACAGTCCGCCGCGGCGCGGAACATGTCCTGCCCGCCGCCGGAAACTATCGCGATTTTTTTGATTTTTGACGGGCCGAAATCAAAAATTATATTTGCTTCAAAACCTGTTTTTTCTTCAACTTCTTTTAAAGACAACGGCTTTTTAAGAACGCCGCAAAAACCTATTTTCACGCCGCGGTATTGGCCGAAAGCTTCTAACTTTCTAAGCCCGAGTTTTTTTGCAATCTGCGCGTTATTGCCGACCGCGCCGTGCATATCAAGCGGCAAATGCCAGGCGCAAAGACTGATATTATTTTTAAGCAAAAAATCAATACGCCGCCGGAAAACGCCGGTAATACGCGGGCTGTCCGACCATAAAAGCCCGTGATGCGTTATAACCATGTCCGCGCCGGCGGCCGCGGCGCGTTTAAAAAATTCCATACTCGCGGACACGCCGAAAACTATTTTTTTAACTTCGTCATTACCCTCAACCTGCAAACCGTTTTGGGAACTGTCTTTAACGGTTTCGGATTCCAGATATTTGTTTATAAATGAGACTATATCATTACGCGCTGTCATACGGTTGTAGAACGATTTTTCCCCGTTGTGCGCCGACATGATTTTTTAGGCAATTTTAATTTTTTTGCGACGAGCATACCGTTTGGTATGTAAGGAGTAAAAAAATTAAAATTGTCAAAAAAGCATCCGGCCAGAAGGGTTTGCCGAAAAACGGCGTCAGTTCCATTACTCCTCTTTAATACTAGATTTAAATTGCTGCCGCATGGTTGCGCCTAAAGATATTCTCGTTTTTTGGCAAACGCACAGCGGGGAAAAATCGTTCTGCAACCTTACATTATGCTATCATTTTATTATGCCGAAAAAAATAGTTTCCTTGTTTTTCCTCCTCTTAACGCCGGTCATTTATTGCCAGGAAACAACGCAAACGCCGGTTGCCGCAAGCCTGCCCGCGCGCGAAGCGCGCCCGTCTGAAATTTATCCTGTTTCAATTGAATATCCGCAGGAGGGCGTTACGCTGCCGGCAGGCATAAAAACTACGGCCGTCTTCGGCGCGGTGTCAAATCCTGCGTCCTCTCTTACAATTAACGGCGCGCCGGTAAAGCTATATAAAAACGGCGCTTTTCTCACGACGGTTCCCGTGTCTTTAGGCGATTTTAATATTGTGGCGCAGGTTAGCGACGGCGTTAATACTTATACCTCCGTCAGAAAAGTAAAAGTTGACGGCATTGACGTATCAAAATTCGCGGACGCGCAGTTTGACATTACAACCCTTTCCCCGCAGACGGATATTTGGGCGCTTTCGGGCGACAGCGTGCCGCTGTCCGCCTACGGCACGCCGGGCGCGGTAGTTACCGCGACAATAAGCGACCTTAAAGACGCCAAAGAAATTGTTTTGCCTGAAACCGAGCCAGGTTTTTATAACGCCGCCTATAAAATTACCGCTGAAGACAAAACCAAAAGTTCAAAAATAATTTACAAAATTTATAACCCGCAGACCAAAGACAAAGGCAAAGAAACCGCGCCGGGCCGCCTAAAAATTCTGACGGATAAAGACCAGGTTTACGCCCAGGTAAACGCCTTGTACGCAGGAACGCGCATGCGTACAAAAGCCGTACCGCAGGGCAACCTGTTCCCGTTTTACAGGCTGTACGGGGACTTGGTTATAACCGGTCTGGCCAACGGGCTTTACCGCGTGAGTCTGGACGAAAATAATACCGGCTGGATTGAGGACGCTAAAATTTCTTTTACCAAAAAACCCGCCGCGCCGAACAAAATACAAACCGTAACCGCGGCGGACCAGGGTATAAAAACAAGAATAATTTTCTTCAGCTCAAAAGCCGTGCCTGTGCTGACCGAGGGCACGCCGTCCTCTTTTAACGTAACTTTTTTTGACACTGCGACGGATATGCCGGTCATTGAAACGCCTGTAAGCCCGCTCGTCAATAATATAGTTTTTGAAAACGCCGGAAACAATACCGTTAAATTCTATATTAATTACAATGACGGACAGGTTTTGTGGGGTTATGATTACGCGTATGACGAAACCGGAAATCTGGTTTTGGATTTAATGTATAAACCAGTCTTAAACCCGCAGCCTTATAAACCGCTGACCGGCGCAAAAATTATGCTTGACCCTGGCCACTCCCCCCGCCGCAAACCGCCGTATGACGGCGCTATCGGCCCGACGGGATTTTTGGAATATGAAGCGAATATGAAAACCGCAAAAGAAGTCGCGGAGCTGCTGTCCAAAACCGGCGCGGAAGTTTTTTTAAGCAAAAATGAAAAAGAAGATTTGAATTTGCAGGGCCGCATAGACCGCGCGCTAAAAACCGGCGCGCAGATTTTTGTAAGCATACACCATAACGCGCTGCCGACGAGCGTTGACCCTTTTGCAAAGCCGCGCGGTTTCACTATTTATTATTTTAATCAGCACAGCAAAACGCTGGCGGATAATTTAAACGCCGCTTTTGCCAAAAACGTCAAACTGCCAAATAACGGCACGCAGACCGGAGACTTTTACGTCGTGCGCGCGCCGCAGTTTCCGGCGGTGCTCACTGAAAACGCTTTCTTAATGTTCCCGGACCAGGAAGACATGGTGCGGCAGGACGCAAGCAGGAAAGCATTTGTTCAGGCAATTTACGAAGGCATTTTAAGTTTTTACGGTTATAAACCGCAGGACCTGCTGCCGCCGCCTCTGCCAAAAAAACCCGTCAAATCAAAACCGGTAAAATCCGCTAAGCCGGCAAAAATAACGCCGAAAAAAGCAGCTCACGCCCCCGCAAAAACCGCGGCTCCCGCGCAAAAGCCAAAACCGAAAGCAGATTCCCCGTATGCCGCGCCGGAAGAAACAAATCCGGCGGACTTTAACGGATTAAACGCATAAAGACAAAAAATAATTGCCTTTTGTCAATAAAAATACTCCGCTGACATTACGTCGCAGCAGAGCGAAGACGAATACCCAAAAACTGATCTCTTGTTAACAATGGAATATAAAACTGAAATCATCGCAAGAAGCCGTGAAATACTAATAATAAAAAACTTTTTGACCAATTTTTTGCCTGAGTATAAATATTATAACAAAGCTATTCAAAGCAACCGCAACTTAGCATGCTTATTACATATTTATTCTGTAATCCATTTTGCCGTACTTTAGCTGATATTCATAGCCCGGAAACTGACTGCCAAAAGCTTTACACATCTTATTACCCTGCTGTGACGCGGAGTCACAGCCCATATTAATATCCTTACTATTAAGCATACTGGCGGCTTTTACAATAAAATCCTCAACGCCGAGTGTCTTTGTTTCGCTGCTAAATACCATCATATATGAACGGTTATCATGTTGCGTTTCTATAGAAATTTTAACGCCGCTGCCTTCTATGCACTCTTTAGCGGCGGAAGGAGCCGGACACGCAACAACGTTTACACCTGGAAATTCCACCCCGAGTTTTTGATAGGAGTCCGCATAAAATTTATGTTTTTGGAAATATTCGTACTGTCCTTTAACAGCTTTTTTGTAGAGCTTAAACATATCTTGCCAAACTGCCTCTTGTTTATTTTCCTCTTTCTTTTGACGGTGGCCTGCAACAAATAAAAATGTTATTAAAATGAGTGGTATAATACTTAGGGTAAAAATGCTTGTATAAGCATTCGCTTCTTGTCTTTTTTGCATCTTGTTTGAAAGATATATACCGACGGGGGCCCCTATACATCCGCATAAAGCCAACAGCCATATATTAGAGAATGTGCAGGCCAAACTATCTCCCGTATGAAAACCGCCGCAGCCGGGCATTGTAAAAAACCAGTTTATAATTATAAGAAACAATCCTACCGCTAAAATAGGAATATAAACAACAAGTGGTTTTAAATTTTTCATTAATTCTTACTTTTTAATATTTTCCTTATAGGAATTATAACTCAAAAAAAGTTCTCAATAGCAGTTAGATTTCCCATTTTTGTATGGTTTACTTGCTAACTTTTTGATATTTCAATATTAGTAAATACAAAGGGTAAAAAATAAGATTATTTTTTACCCCGTGTCCCATATTTTACCGAAAGGCTGACAGCTTGTTAACCGCCGAGTATAAAACGGCAATCATAGCGCGAAGCCGTGAAATATTAATCGTTAAAGATTTGTTAGTCAATTCCGCCTAGCTGTTACCTTTGGTGTCTTTATTAATATAATAGCAAATTTACGGATTAGGGATAAAATAGAATAGCTCCCGGACTGCCTCACTCTAGTATAACTATCAACATTTGTTTTAAAATTTAACAATTGTTGCCATTGCATGGAATACAATCTATAATATAATTAGAAACAATGGTTTAAGAGACTCCTATGACTGATGAAATAACAAACCCAATAGAAGACATCGGATATCATTCTTTTTATTTAGAGTCTTTTTTTAATGAGAAGAGACTGACTAATGCCACTTGTTTTTGCTACAAGAAAAATGAGGAATATTATTTAGTAACCAACTATCATATCCTAAGTGGCAGAGAACCAAATCCTGACATGAATGGCTTATATCAACCAATTGACAAAACAAACGGGGCTATCCCAAACAAGATAAGAGTTTGGATATATGGTTGGGAATATCCTTTAGAAAATGGTTTGGTTAGAACGGGGATGGGTTATTTTTTTGACATTCCAATTCTAAACCAGCATGAAGAACCTCTTTATAAATTCAAACAATTTCACGATAATGGATTTTATGATGTGGCTATATTGCCATTAAAAAACATTGATTTCCTCTCCCCTCAACCCGATTCTTTTTCCTTTGGGAAAAATCGCCCAGTTCCTGCTAACCGTTCATTAGGTGGATTGGCATACAGTTATAACTTGCGGCCAACGGATGACGTTTTTATTCTAGGGTATCCCTTTGGACAATTGAAACCTCATTCTTATTTGCCAATTTGGAAAAGAGGTAGTGTTGCTACGAGTTTAAAATATTCTCCTTATTTTCTTGTTGATACCGCAACACGCTCCGGGATGTCTGGCTCGCCAGTATATGCAATATCCTCTAACGAAATAAACCAGTTGTTAATAGCGAAACAGGTTATCCCAAACGAAAAACCGTATAAGGCAAAGTTTATAGGTATTTATTCTGGAAGGATTGTTTCCCCTGAGGAGAGAACATCTGATGGCTTTTTTAAGGTGGCTGGACATGACATTGATACTCATGCTCAACTTGGTAAGGTTTGGAAAAAAGAAATTATTGAGAAGATTATTGATGATATTTTATTGTAAAAATCTGTATAGTTCATTATTTTTCTATCAAGGCCGATATTCATTAACGCTCCCCCAAATTCCTCTAGCCTAGTATAACTGTCAACATTTGTTTTAAAATTTAACACCATAGCCGTTTTGAAAACTTCTTCTTTTTTAATCATTAACCACCTCAACCCTTAATTAATTTATATTTTTATACATACGATAAAGGAGACCAAACTATATGAGCCAATTATTTTACATAATCAATAAAAGTAACCAAATCCCAAAACCAAAAGAAGCAGGCCAAAACTTTATAAACGCTTGCAAAATTCTTGCCCGCAAATATGCTCCTGTTAAAAACACTTTTTTAAAGTGGTAACCAAAAAATAAACCTATCGTCCATACCGTTGACAGGCTTCAAAGGCGGTTTGACGATACAGTCTTACTCCGCCCCATGGTCCGGGACGGAAAAATTGAACTGCACTTTGTCGCCAGCGGTTTTGTGATAGACAAAGAAATGAAATCCCAGCAAAGCGTAATGTGGAACGTCAATGTTTTGGGCGCAGAGTTATTTATAGACCAGTTAAGGGAAAGCACAAAACGCGGTTTGCTGAAAAAGATAGACGACGGCGAATGGCCAACACAAGCCCCTTTAGGCTATCTTAACGTCCAAGATGGCCGTAAAAAGTGGATAAAGCTGGACACGGAGCGCGCGACGTTGATTAAACGACTTTTTGAGGAATTTTCTACCGGAACATACACTGTGCGCCAAATGCACAAACGTATGAAAGATTTAGGATTGCGACACAGGCTGCCGGGCGGCGGTCCGGGCAGCCCCGTTTCCAAAAATACGATTTATAGGATTTTGGAAAATCCGTTCTACTGCGGGACAATGGTGGTTACCCGCTACGGCGAAACTAAAAAGGTAAAACATAATTATGAAACGCTTATCAGTGAAGCCCTTTTTAAACGCTGTGAAGATGTCCGCCTCGGCAGGAAAAAGAAATCTTTTCATTATGGGCAAAGGCCGCTGATTTTTAGAGGTTTAATCAAATGCGGCTGCGGCAGGGCTATCACGCCATACGTCCGCAAGGGCAAATATACCTATTTAAAATGCACGCGCTATAGAGAGGAAAAGTTTTTACTAACGGTCCCGTGGTTGAAGAAGTAGCGTTAAACGCCGTAAAAGAGGCTATTAATGGCATTAATATTGACCGCCAAGACGCGGAGGATATTCGTAAATATTTGGAAGAAAAAAATAAAATCGGCTTTGCAGACCAGCTGAAAGAACATGAAAGGACAGCCAAGGCCATAGCCGCAAATAAACAAAAATCTGAAAATCTGGTGGATATGCGTCTCGGTAAGTTAATATCGGACGACCTGTTCAAAGAAAAACTAAAAGCATTACAGGAAGAAAAAACCGCGTTGGAAGCTAAACAAACCGAAAAGCCGGTAAACGACCGCGATTTTATGGTCGCCCTTGATGAAGTCCTGTATTTTTTGGAACACGCCGACGAAATGTTTAAAAGTTCGCAATTTGACGGAAAGCGGATTATAATTAAGAGTTTACTTTCTAACTTAATTTTAAAAGATAAAAAAGTAGAATTCTCCTATACAAAGCCCTTCAACTTATTCGTTGAAGGGCTTATGTGTCCCATATTCTACCGGGAGAGGGACTCGAACCCTCACGGCCGTGCGGCCAATAGTTTTTGAGACTATCCTGTATACCATTCCAGCATCCCGGCGTTTTCTGCTGTTTTTATATTTTAGCATATTCATACTCCGTCCTCCGAATGACTTTCCTCTCCCTTTTAGGGCACTGTTCACTTTTGGATATGCGCTATAATAGCCCGCTAATCCTGTTTAAATTTCCCAACAAATGTCTGTTAAAAAATAGCTCCAGCGTTATCCTCAGCAT
>JAIRUU010000054.1 GCA_031254225.1 Candidatus Elusimicrobium euhamitermitis | reverse complement strand
AAGCCCAGTCTGTCAATAAGGCACCGTATTTCCGGCGTTGGGTTTGCGTAATATGTGGGGCTTGCTATAATTACGGCGTCTGAAGTCCAGACGTCCTCGGCAAAAGTATTTAAAATATCGTCAATCACGCATTTTCTGTTTTTATTTTTGTAACACATGCGGCAGCCCGTGCACGGCTTTATGCCCGAGCCGCCCACTTGTATGATTTTTGTTTCCGCGCCGGCTTTTTTAAGCGGCTCCAAAACTTTTTCTATTAAAATATTGGTATTCCCGTTTTTGCGCGGGCTTCCGTTAAAAGCTATGATTTTCATCATTGTGATGTATCCTCCTGTTTTGTCCCTCCCTCTTAGGGAGAGGAAAAGACGCTCTACCTAAAAAATAGCAAATAAAAAAACGTCCGGCAATTTGCGCCGGACGTTTTTTATTTTTGCAGATTATCTTATCATCCCCAAGACCCACCATATAACAAAGTAAAAAACAATTGCTATTATAATCTGAACCCAAAGGCTGCTTTTGACGAATTTGTGAGCCAAAATAAACGCAATTATCGCGACGATAGCCGGCACGAAATATCTCATTTTATAACCCCTCCATGGGAATAAAAAATAAGGGCAGGCAAATGCCTGCCCTTATTCTGATTATATATTATTTTTTATCGTCCATAACTTCGGCTTCAACGACGTCTTCTTTGCCGCCCGCGGGATTTGCGCCCTGAGGCTCCGCCGAAGGTCCCTGCTGCGGGCCGGTCTGCGCGCCCTGTTTGGCCTGGGCTTCTTTGTAAATTATTTCGCCCAGTTTCTGGCCGGCTTCAAGCGCGGCGTCTTTTGCTTTTTTGATTCTGTCAACGTCGTCGCCTTTAAGCGCGTCGCGCAGGTCGTTTAACGCGCCGTCAATTTTCGCGCGGTCTTCCTGCGGTATTTTGCCGCCGTGTTCTTTGAGCGCTTTTTCCGTCTGGAAAAGCACGCCGTCGGCTTCGTTCTTCGCGTCCACTCTTTCTTTGGTCTTCTTGTCTTCGTCAGCGAATTTTTCCGCCTCTTTGACGAATTTCTGGACCTCGTCGTCGCTCAGTTTTGTCTTGGAAGTAATTGCGATGTGCTGCTGTTTGCCCGTGCCCAGATCTTTTGCCGAGACGTTTAAAATGCCGTTTGCGTCAATGTCAAAAGTAACCTCAATCTGCGGCACTCCGCGCGGCGCCGGCGGTATGCCGTCCAAATCAAACTTGCCCAAAGGCACGTTATCTTTTGCCATAGGACGCTCGCCCTGCAGCACGTTGATTGTAACCGCGGGCTGATTGTCAGAGGCGGTGGAAAACACCTGCGTTTTTCTGACGGGGATTGTGGTGTTCCTTTCAATAAGTTTTGTCGTAACGCCGCCCAGGGTTTCAAGACCGAGGGACAAAGGCGTAACGTCCAAAAGCAGAACGTCTTTAACGTCGCCCGTCAAAATGCCCGCCTGTACGGCCGCGCCCGTGGCCACGCATTCCATGGGGTCAATGCCGCGCTCAATTTTTTTGCCCACGTGGTCTTCAACGTATTTCTGCACAATGGGCATTCTCGTCGGCCCGCCGACCAGAATGACTTTGTCAATGTCCGCCGGTTTTAAATGCGCGTCGTTCATAGCCTGGTCTAAAGAGGCTCCGCAGCGTTTAACAATTCCGTCAACAAGGCTTTCCAGTTTTGCGCGGGAAAGTTTTAATTCCAAATGCTTAGGGCCGTCCGCGCCCGCGGAAATGAACGGCAGGTTTATATCCGTTTCCATGGTCGTGGAAAGTTCTATTTTCGCCTTTTCGCCCGCTTCTTTAAGACGCTGCCAGGCCTGTTTGTCCTGGGACAAATCAATGCCGGTAGATTTTTTAAATTCCCCCGTCATCCAGTCAATGACCGCGTTATCCATGTCCGTGCCGCCGAGCTTTGTGTCGCCCGACGTGGCCATAACGTCAAAAGTGCCTTCTTTGCCCATTTCCATAATAGTAACGTCAAGCGTTCCGCCGCCGAGGTCAAAGACCATAATTTTCTGCTCTTTGCCCGCTTTGTCTATGCCGTAAGCAAGCGCGGCGGCCGTCGGCTCGTTGACTAAGCGCACGACTTCAAGACCGGCAATGCGGCCCGCGTCTTTGGTGGCCTGTCTCTGGTTGTCGTTAAAATAAGCGGGCACCGTGATGACTGCCTTTTCAACCGGCTCGCCCAAAAAAGCTTCCGCGTCTTTTTTAACTTTTTGTAAGACGAAAGCGGAAAGCTGCTGCGGCGTAAACTGCTGCCCGCGCAGCGTAAATTTATAATCCTCGCCCATTCTGCGTTTGAAAGCCGTGACAGTGCCTTCGGGGTTGGCTATGGCCTGGCGTCTTGCCGGCTCGCCCACTAATCTCTGTCCGTCTTTGGTAAAAGCGACGTAAGACGGAAACGCTTTTCCGCCTATGCTGCTGCCCTCGGCCGACGGTATAATCGTCGCCCTGCCGCCTTCCATTGCGGCCGCGGCCGTGTTTGATGTTCCTAAGTCTATTCCTATAATTCTTGCCATATGTTTTTAATCTCCTGATTTTTGTAAATTTCTTTACTGCTTGTATTACCCCTGTTTTTGTTCCTCCGCTTTTTCAAATCTTCCTACGCAGACTTTTGCATGTCTTAAAACTTTGTCGTTTATTTTAAACCCTTTTTGCACTTCCTCAGTTACAATGCCGTCCTTCTCGGCGCAGTCGCACGGCAGCGTGGTCAAAACGTCGTGCTCTTCATGGCTGTAAGGTTTGCCCACAGCTTCTATCGGCTTTACCCCGTTGGCTTCAAAGACGCGCGTCATCTCTTTAAAAAGCATATCCAAACCATCTTTAAGGCTTTTTTCAGACGCGTCTTTTTGGATTTGCTGACGGGCTTTTAACATTGCGTCGTATAAAGGCAGAAAGCCGCATATCACGCTTTCCGCGCCGTAGGCCACAAGCTCGGGTTTTTCCCGCTCAACTCTTTTGCGGTAATTTTCAAACTCCGCCTTTAAACGCAGCAGAGACTCATAATAATCCGGTTTTGCTTCTGGCGTTTCGGCCGCCGCGCCTGTTTCCTCGGCCGTTTGCGCTGCGGTATCCTCAGGTTTTTCTTTCTTAGGTTTCATTACTCTTCGCCGCTGTCCGTATCTTCTGGCAGCGCCCCCCAGTTATTTATTGTGTGTTCAAGCATGCCGCTTATAAAATTTACAAGAGATATCATTCTGGTATATTCCATATGCTTTGGCCCTATTATGCCCAGCATGCCTATGGTCTTATCCCCCACTTTGTAGGCGGAAGATATTATGCTTAAATTTTTAAATTCTTTAATCTGGTTTTCCGCGCCTATGCTTACGCTGAGCCTGTTGCCCGTATCTTTAAGAGACTGCATTTTCTCTTCAAGCAGGTGCGTAAATTTTTTGCGCTCTTCCACAACGCGCACCATCTGGCGCATATCTTCATAATCCGCGTCCGTTATGCCGGCCAGCATGGCGCCTATGCCTTCAAGGTAAAGCTCCGCGCTGTTTTCCTGCCCGCCCATTTCGTTTAAAACTCTGCGCGCCAAATCCATAACGTCGTTAAATTCATTATGTTTATTGTCAACGTGCTGCCACAAAACGCGCTCCGCCTGTTTTAGCGTAAGGCCGGAAATCTGCTCGTTAATAAAATTGCTCAAAACGCGCAGCCGCGCGGCGGATAAATTATAGTTCGTCCTGAACGGCCAGTTTTTTACCGTGCCCGTGTCCGTCACAAGCACGGCCAAAATATGCCCTGGCGCAAGAGGAATAAAATCAAGCCGCGTGACCGTATGCTCTGAAATATTGCTTGTGTAAACAAACCCCGCGGAATGAGAAAGCGCGGCCAGCATTCTTGAAGCCTGCACCATGGCTTTATCAAGTTCCGCCATGCGTTCGTCGTACTCGCGCTGTATGCGCGTTTTTTCCTGCGCGGCTATTTTTTGCGCTTCGGACAAATAATCAACGTAAAACCTGTAAGCCTTATCCGTCGGCACGCGCCCGCCGGAAGTGTGCGGCTGCATGAGGTACCCCTCGTCCTCCAGCTTCTTCATGATGTTTCTTATCGTCGCGCTGGATATGCCTTTTAACGCGTGTTTGGCAATTAATTCGGAGCCTATGGGCCGTCTGGTGTCCACAAATTCTTCTATGACCCAGCGCAGCAGCTTGTCTTCGCGTTCTTTTGCAATCTCAGGTTTTAATATGCGCATATAATTAGCACTCTTTAAATACTACTGCTAATATTATAAAAAAATATTTTATTTTTGTCAATCAGGTTTTACGGGTGCTAGTTTTGCGGCGCCCGCCGCAACCGCGCCGCAGCGCGGCAAAGACCGGCGTAGACGTTAAAAGCTATAATATATATATGACATACCTTATAGACTCCCACGCGCATATTTTGGACGCGGCGTTTGACGCGGACCGCGGCGCGGCGCTTGATAAAACATTTTCTTCCGGCGTTAAAAATATTATTGAGATTGCCTGCGACGCCGGCGAGTGGGCGCCCGCGCTTGAGCTGGCCGCGAAATATGACGGGAAAATTTTCGCCGCCGCCGGCCTGCACCCGAGCTGCGCCAAAAATTATTCCGCCGCCGCGTTTGAAAATCTGAAAACAATTTTAAAGCATGAAAAAATTATCGCCGTCGGCGAAATCGGGTTGGATTATGTTCACATGACAAGTACGGTTGAACAGCAGCAGGAAATTTTTTCAAAAATGCTTTCGTTAACTTCCGAAGTAAAAAAACCGATAATTCTGCACGCCAGAAAAAACGCCGACCCAGGCGACTGGGGGGCGTATGGTGATTTATTTAAAATTTTAAAATCAGACTGGCGCGCGCAAACGGGCGGCGTCATGCACTGCTTTTCCGGCCGTTACGAAGACGCGGTTAAAGCGCTGGACATTGGACTAAAACTCGGAGTCAACGGAATTATCACTTACAAAAAAAATAATGATTTGCGCGAGACAATAAAAAAGGCCGGAGTGAAAAATATTTTATTTGAGACGGACTGCCCGTATCTTCCGCCGCAGAGCAAGCGCGGCATACGCAACGACCCTTCAAATATTCCCGAGATAGCGCGGTTTACGGCGGATTTTTTAAATATGCGCGTTGAAGAAGCGGCGGAAATTACTACCGAGAACTGCCGCGCCGCGTTCGGCGTTAATTTCTAAATTTTCATCAGTTTAAATTGAATAAGCACGGCCGTAAAACACACAATAACCACGCCCCAGCCTGCGGCCCACGGGCTTAAAAGGCCGCTTTTTCCGGCGGTGGCCGCCATGGTCATAACCCACCAGAAAGAAAATGACATAACCAGCGCGGCTATGATATTTATCACTTTGCCTTTTTTGCGCATCGTCGTCGCAAACGGCATTCCAAGCAGACACATTAAAACTGTCATTACCGGCGTGGCAAGTTTATTATGCAAATCAGTTTTTTCTTTATAAGTCACAAGCCCGCTGCGGCCCAGGAAAGAGATTTTTTTAAGAAGTTCGCGTATGGTTGTATTCTCGTCCGTTTCGCCGACGCTGATGTTTGCCGGACTTATTTTTAACGGCGACGGCATGGAATCAAACACGGTTTCTTTTATATTTATGCCGTCGTCAAAATCCCGTTTATAGCCGTTTTTCAAAATCCACCGGCCGCCGTCCCACGTCATTTTTTCGGCGGTTATCTGCGTTTGTATTTCCCATTGTTTATTGTAAGTGTCCAGCGTAATGCCCTGCATGACGGAAGAGTCCGTTTCTATCTTTTGGGCAAACATCATCTCATACTCGCTCAGACGCAGGGTAACGTCTTTTTTAACGCCTTGTTTAAAATCTGTTTTCCCTCTTAATTTTTTGTAATAAGTTTCTTCGGCCTTAATATTTATTTTCGGCAGCGCGTATTCCTGCAAGAGTCCGTTGCAGAGCAAAACAAAAAGCACGCATATGACCAGCGGCGCAAAAAGCTGGCGCGGGCGGTAGCCGCTGGCAAGGCACGCCGTCCATTCCCCGCCGGCAATCATGTCGGAAATTACAAACAGACTGCCCAAAAGACACGCCACCGGCAGCAGCATTCCCAGCCAGCCCGGCAGGTTTAAAAAACAATATTTTAAAATCAGGCGCAGCGTGGCGTAGCCGTTTGTTATGTCTTTGATGTTTTCAAAAAAATCCCCCAGCAGCACGAGTATGCAAAATATCGCCATGCTGAAAAAAAACGGCAGCCAGAATTTGCCCGCCACGTAGCGGTAGATAATTTTCGGTTTCATCTTTTAAGCCTTGTTTTCCATAAATAATTTGCGGCAAGCAGCCCGCCGGCCACCGGCAGAAACGGCGCGAAAAACGCAAAAATTTCATATTTTTTGCCAATGCTTACGCCGGCCATGAGCAGCATGTAAAAAGAAAAAATTATAATTATGCTCCACAGCATTCCCCACGCTTTGCCGGCTTTTTTATTTAAGCTGAAAACCAGAGGGCAGCTCAGCAGCACGAGTATAAAAGGCGACAGCGCCATAACGGTCCGCGTGGCGGCCTCGGTTTTATATTCCGCGCGCGCCGCGGTTTCCATATTTCCGGAATATATTTTTGAGAGCAGCTGCGGCGTCGTAAACTCTTCCACGCGGCTGTCCCGCTGGCTTTTTACGACGAGCGGGAAAGTAACGCGGTACTGTTTAAAATTCGCGGCTATGATTTGAGAAGGATTATCCGCCGGCACGCGCTGCATCTGGCCGTCAAAAAGTTTAAGGGACAGATAATCGCGCGTTAAATTCACGTCGCCGCTTAAAGCGTTTATTTTGGAGCTTAAAGCGCTTTTATCGTCTTTGCTTACAAGGTGCACCTGCGTCATGTGGTTGGTTTTGCGGTCAATGGAGTCCGCGTACAAACTCCAGCTGCCTATTTCAATAAAAGTTTTCGGCTCAAGCAGAATTTTATTTATGCGGCCGCGCATATTATTGCGCTCGTCAAAAAACGCGCGGGTGTTTTTCGGCGTAATCCAGTTGGAAAAAATAAAAATCACCACGCACAAAAAACCCGCGAAGAAAAACAGCGGCTTTGTAATTTCGCCGAAAGAAAAACCGGCGGCGCGCATGGCCAGGACTTCGCCGTTTTCGCTCATTGCGCCAAGACTCATTAGCACCGCCAGCTGGAACGCCATGGGCGCGCATAAAGAAAAAATATCCGGCAGCAGTTTTAAAACCGTCAAAAACACCCAGCCCACGTCCGCCCCGTGCGTGAGCGCCAGATTAAAAAGTTTTATAAAGTGCATCATGAAAAAAATAAAAACCAGAACAAACAGCGCGCCCGCGAAAAAGGTCAGCAGATTTGTAAGCATATATTTTGACAATATTTTGATGCGCATTTTTATATTTTAACTTTTTTCTCAAAGCATATATAATAATTATTTTCCCTTTAATATTTTTAGTTTTATATTATATAAACTAGGGATACTGTGCCTAAATGAAAAAGACCATCAGCATAATTTTAATTTTTTTCATGCTTTCGCAGCCGCTTACGGGGCTTGCGCAGAGCGTTTACGGCGTTTCTATCTTAGACGAAAGCGATTATAATATGCTGGCGCAGGACACGGATAATCCGCCGGCCCAGCCGGAAAAAATAAGCAACAACGAGCTTATGCAGTACTCCGAGCAGTTTTGGCGCGACGCCGTGCGCGCTGTTGACGGAGATAATCCGCTTGACAAAGACGTTCCTCCGCCCATAACCAGCCTGCGCCCGTCGTTCTCTCTTCCTCTTTACGGCACCAGTATTTCGCTTACGGGCAGGCAGACTTTCGGCATTAAAGGCGAGGCGAAAAATTATAAGAATGAAAATAAAAATACGGTCTCGTCCAAAAGTTTCAGCACTTTTTTGTTTGAGCAGCAGATGCAGCTTAAAATGCAGGGTAAAATAGTTGACAGAATTTTTGTGGATATTGATTATGACAACCAGAACGCGGACAAGCAGGATATTTCCATAGCCTACCGCGGCAAAGCCGGGGAGTTTGTGCAGAGCGCGGAATTCGGGGACGTGCAGCTCACTCTTCCGAAAACGGAATTTATTTCTTTCAGCAAACAGCTCTTCGGCGCGAAAATGCATTTGCAGAGCGGCAACGCAAACCTCCGTCTTATAGGCAGCAAAACAAAAGGCACGGGCAAAAGCAAACAGTTCAGGGGCAGCAATGTTTTTGAAACCGTTACCATACAGGACAAAAATTATATACGCCGAATGTATTACAACGTCAAAGGAATGACGGACGCGCCGTCTCCGTTTTTTAATTACCAGATTGCGACAAACAGCGAACTTGTTTATATTGACGACGGTACTTCGTCCTCGCAGTACCGTTTTGAAAATTTATCATATTCTTATCTTGACGACCCGGGCGCCGTGTATCCCGCCCGCAAATTCCGCCTGCTGCAGCGCGGCATTGATTACACGGTTGACTACGTGAACTTCCAGATAATTTTCAAAAAATCTCTGGCGGTTACGGACATGGTTGTTATTGATTACGTAAATTCCGCGGGACAGCGTTTGCTTAACGAAGGCCAGGCGGGCACTTATAAAGTTTTGAAAAGCGAGAACGATACGCCGGTTTCGCCCGCGCCTGGCGCGCTGGGGCCGGAAATAAAAACTATTTACGATATCGGCCGCAGGCAAATCACGCGTGACGACGGCAACGGCAATTTTACCCTTGTTCTGCAGGACGCCAACGGCAAAAATATAAGCGCGCAGGAAACCCAGCTTTACCCGCGCGATATAAACGTTGATTTTGAAAAGGGCATTTTCCAGCTTAAAAACAGGCTGGCGGACGCAAGCCTTTATAACAACACTCCGCTGTCCACGCGCAATTTAAGTTTCAGGGTGGAATTGAACTCAAAAGTAAAATCTTATTTTGTGGAACCGAACATGGTCGTCCAGTCGGAAACGGTAAAAGTAAACGGCGTCACTTTAAAACGCAATGACGATTATTATATTGACTACTCGTCGGGATTTTTGACTTTTTATAAAGAAGGTCTGATAACGCAGGAGGCGGTAATTGACGTTTCGTACGAAACGTCCGGCGGGGATAATTCGGACGTTTCTTTGCTGGGAGCAAGATTTGATTATGATTTTACAAAGGACGTAGGCGTAGGAGCCACGGTGCTCCAGCAGGGCGGCAGCGTGCCAAACCGCGCGCCGGACATAAACGCGCTTGACCAGAATTTGACGGTTTATGAAGCGGACGCGAAAGCGAAAAATATAAACGTCACAAAAGATTTTCAGGTATCCGCGTCGGGCGAAGCGGCAAAAAGCGTAAAAGACAAAAATCTTTTCGGCTACGCGCTTATTGACAATATGGACGACGCAAAGCAGTTTGTCGGCGGCTCAATGGTGTTTAAGGACTGGCTGATAGCCTCAAACCCGGGCGGCGTAAATTCTTACTGGGGCGCGGTGCGGTGGGACACGCAGGAAATAAAATCGCTGGAAATTAATCCTAATTCCGCCAGCACCACGGACGACAAGCAAAGCGTGCTTTTAATAAATTACGACTTTACCAAATCGGACGAAGTTTCAATAGTGTATCCTATGAGCAGCAACGGCGCGGACCTGTCCAACAAAACGATTTTTGAACTTACCGCGCAGGGCAACGCGCAGGGGCCGGACGTAAATTTCCGCTTCGGGCAGATTAACGAAATTTCGGACACCAGCTCCGGCGATAATACTATAACCTGCAGCAAATTTTATCCGGATTACGTGCCTAAGACCGAAGACAAATATTGCCGCGGCACAGTGTCCCCCGAGGAAGACTTGGGCTGGATATTTGTGGACCCCGACGGTACTCAGCACCGCTATGACCCTTTTTCCCAAAACGTTTACAACAGGGAAACCCAGCCCAACGGCCGCGCGGACACGCAGGATTTGGACGGCAACGGCAGGCTGGACCCCGAGGATTTGAGCCAGGGCGGCAGCTTCGGTTACGACGTAAATCCGGCAAACCATTATACGATAACCGGCATGACCGGCGGTTATACTCTGGATAATACAAACTGGCAGACTTTTACAACGCCGCTTAATATCACGAACAAAGACGCGTGGACCACCGTCAAGCAGTTAAGAATTTCCCTGCGCCACCGCCCGGGCACGCCGAACCAGGGCACTATCAGGATAGCGCACGTCGGATTATCCGGCAACGCGTGGACGCCGGACCGGCAGACGTCTGAAATTACTGCTATAAATAAAACGGACAACACCGATTACGTTCCTATTTTTGACGATAATACAGGCGACGGTTACAGCGTGTTCACATATCTATACGGCTCGCTGGACCAGCTGCGTTCCGAGAGCAGAAACAAAAATATTTTTGAACAGGCGCTTGCTTTTTACTACGACACTTTAAATTATGCGCAGCAGTATGCGAACAGAACTTTCAGTTCCATGGATATGACGACGCATAAAGAACTGCGCTTCCTGCTGTTTGTAAAAAATCCGGACGCGCAGAGCGACTTTTTTGTCCGCGTGGGCACGGATAAAAATTACCAGCAGATAAGCGTCAATCTGGGCGGGCTGCCGGCCAACAGGTGGAAACTGGTGCGCTTAAAACTTGAAAGCAAAACCGGCAGCGGCATTCCGAACACTCTTACGCCGATTACGCCGGGCGTACAGGTTACCGAGGTTTTAGCTCCGGCAAGCCCGTCGCCCGTCAATTTCCAGAAAATCAGTCTTATAACCGCCGGCGTGCAGCGCGCTGCCGGAGCAGCGGGCATACCGACGGGCGAAGTTTGGTTTAACGAACTGCATATGGCGGACTCCGTTACCGCCGAAGGCATGGCCTACCGCGGCGACTTAAAAATGCAGCTTAAAGGCTGGGGCGACGCGGGCGGGACTTACCGCAATATGGACGATAAGTTTGAAACGCCTGTTACCGTCGCCACAAACCAGAAAAACGAGACGCAGGATTATTACGTCAATCTCACAAAAATAAATCATCTGCCGGTAAAGGCCACATACAGCCAGAGCACGGTTGAGACCATGTCTCTGCTGGACAGCGTTAACACAAACACAATCAGCGCGCTGGACCAGGGCGTTGTGGAAAGAAAAAACGGCGGCGTAAAAGCCGAATATAACAAACCTGCAATGCCGAAAATTTCCGTGGAGTACAGTTTTGACCGCGCGAATTACGACCTTGCTCAGCGGGACGACGCGCGTGACACTTATTCCGCAAATATTTCCCAGTCTCTGCCGGCCGGCAGTTTTGTGCATGATTACAGCGCTGGTTACACGAAGTCCGACAATACCATTGATTACAGCGCGGCGGTCAATAACGCGCCGTTAAACGCCTTACTTAATACCGACGAACATACAAACCGCGTCAACGGCCGCGTAAGTTTTGAGCCCTGGAAAGGCTCCTCCATTACGCCGACTTATAATCTTACGACGGTAAAAGAAGACCGTTCCGGCGGCATGAGTTCGCCCATATCCTACCCGAAAGGCGTGCAGCAGCAGGCGGGTATTACCGGCAATTTCAGAATAACCAGGTGGCTTATACCGGCGTTAAGTTATAACGTAAATACGACGGAGACCAACAACTTAACGGCGACGACTTTGACAGCCAACGGCGCAAGCCGGACTTTTGACGTCGGGGAAATAAAAGACATTAACAGAAGCGCGGACGGCGGCGTGTCGCTCAATTTTAATATGCGCGATATTTTTCCGGAAAACAAACTGCTGGCAAATCTCGTCGTGTCAAATTCTTATAAGCTGCAGGACGCGGATTCTTACGTTAACGTTGAGGAAGGTTTTGATTCAAGAACAAATTTTTGGCTCAGGGACGGGCTTAACGTAAAAAATTCTTTTGCGTACCGCCGCAATATGACGCTGAGGGATACGTTAAACTCTTCTCTGAAATGGAATCCGTTTAAAGAATATTCGTTTGCCGGAGTTGCCGCGCCTTTAAAAACGCTGTCCGTCATAAATAATTTCACGCAGGCCATGCAGAGCATGGAGGAAACCGGCACGCGCACAAGGTCCGTCTCCAAAACTCTTCCGGACGCTGTTGTTACTGTGAGCGACCTTGAAAAAATTTACGGCGGCACATATTTCCTGACGGCGGCGAGCCTTAAGCTGCGCATGACCGAAATTGAAAACGAAACGTTTAACACCAGCATGAAACGCGATAATAATTACGGCGCGGAGCTGCGTTTTATGCTGATAAAAGTCTTTGACACGCTGCTAAGTTACTCGCATACCGACGGCAGCAATTTTGATTACGCTTCCCGCGAATATTTTGAAAAAACTTTTTACAACGAATATGTGGCGCAGACGTCGTTTTATATAAAACATTTCCGCCTCACGCCGAAGTTTAACTATATTGAAAGCATGAAAACCGAACGCATGGGCATAGTGACGGAGCAGTATCAGGATTTTATACCTAGCCTTAACATACGTCTGGACTACAGCATGCCCGGCGGCATATGGCTGCCTTTTGTAAACAGAAATTACGCGACTACAAACCGCATAATCTGGAATACTAATTTGTCTTACCAGAAAAGGCGTTCCCCTTTTGTGGTTTTGAACAACAAAAATTATTATAGTCTTGACACGAGCCTTGATTATGAGTTTTCTAAAAATCTGCGCCTGACTTTAAACGGCGGCGTGCAGGTTTTGGACCATTTGTTTGTGGCGTCAGAAAGTTATTTGGGCTATAATTTCGGCACAATGCTGACTTTACAGTTTTAACGGCAGCGCTAAGGCGGTATAGAACAAATAAAATGAAATCTTCCCCTTTTAGGGGAAGTACCCGAAGGGGGTAGGGGTAAATTAACACAAATATGAGCCGTAAGGCTTCTATTTAACGCGCAAGTACAAACTTTTTATAACGGCCATTTACCCCTTTCCCCTGCGGGGCTTTCCCCCTAAAAGGGGGAAATTTATTATGAAAATACTTAATTTTATAAAAGACCACGCTTTAAATATTCTGCTGCCGCGCGTCTGCCATGGTTGCGAGCGCGATTTGCCGGCTTCTTATAAACTGCCTTTGTGCGGAGATTGTAACGCCGCGCTTAGAGAGCCCGGCCCTTTGATATGCGGGCGCTGCGGCGTAACTTTGCCCGACGGCGGAAACCGCTGTTACTCCTGCCGCGGCGTCAAAGCCGCGGGTTTTAAATGTTCGCTTATACGTTCTGCTCTGGTTTTTACGCCGGAGGCCAGAAGTCTTGTGCACAATTTTAAATACGGCGGGCACGTTTATCTTCAAAAATTTCTGGCTGAAAAAATGCGCGCGGCGTTTGATAAAACGACGGAGTTTAAGACGGTTGAAATAATCTGCCCCGTGCCGCTGCATTCTTTTAAACAAAGACGGCGCGGTTATAACCAAAGCGCGCTGCTTGCCCAAAATCTTGCCGAAAATAAAAATATTTTTTATGACGAGAAATTGCTTTTAAGAAAGAAAAATACATCCGCGCAGGCAAAGCTTAAAAAAGCGGAAAGAATAAAAAACGTTGAAAACGCTTTTGAATGCCGCGCGGATGTAAAAGGCAAAATAATTCTGCTGGTTGACGACGTATGCACAACCGGTTCCACGCTGGAAGCCTGCGCCGCGGCACTGAAAGCCGCCAAAGCCAAAAAAGTTTACGCTTTAACCCTTGCCCGCGAAGAATAAAAAAAGACCGGCTGTTTCCAGCCGGTCTTTTTTAAAATAAGTTTTATTTCAGTTCAGCCGTGCACGCGGGGCACTTTGTCGCTTTAATATTAACTTTGGTAAAGCAGAAAGGGCAGTCTTTGACGCTCGGCGGCGGAACTTCCTCTTTTGCTTTTAGCTTGTTTATGCCTTTGATTAAAAGGAAAATAGCAAAAGCCACTATTATAAAACTTATTATCACGTTTATAAAATTACCGTAATTAATGGTAACCGCGCCGGCCGCCTGCGCCGCCGCTACCGACGGATAAGGGCCCGCGGCCGCGCCTTCCTTAACCGTAATAAACAAATTGGAAAAATCTACGCGGCCGAGTATAAAACCTATGGGCGGCATAATAATGTCTTTAACCAGCGAATCCACTATTTTGCCAAACGCCGCGCCTATAATTATACCCACGGCCATGTCAATAACATTGCCGCGCATTGCAAAAGTCTTAAACTCCCCTAACATTTTCTTAATCATTTGCAGCTCCTTATTTTTTGAATTTATCAACCAAAGCCGTGTGTACGGCGGGCGGCACAAATTTGGGCAGCCTGCCGCCGTGCGAGTAAGCGTCGCGCACGACGCTTGAAGTCAAAAAAGTGTAATTCGCGCTCGTCATTAAAAAAACGGTTTCTATGCCCGTGTCCATCATATTATTGGCTGTCGCAAGCTGGAATTCATAGTCCAAATCAGTTGCCACCCTTAAGCCGCGCAGCACCACGTTGCAGTTTTTTGATTTAAGATAATCAACAAGCAGCCCGTCATAACTTTCCGCTTTTACGCCTTTGAGGGAAGCGGTGCTTTCTTTGATAAGAGACAACCGTTCTTTTGTGGAAAACAGCGGCGTTTTTGAGCCGTTTACAAGAACCGCGACAATCACTTCGTCAAAAATATCCAGCGCGCGCGCAATAATGTCTATATGCCCGTTTGTAACAGGGTCAAAGGTGCCGGGATATATTGCCAGCTTTTTATTCATATAAATATAATATCATAATATTATGTATAGTAATCCGTTCGGCGAAGAGATTTATTTTAAACGCACGCACCCGCAGAAATCAGATTTGCGCGGCGAATATTTCCGCGACCAGACAAAAATAATCCACTCTCTCCCTTTCCGCAGGTTAAAGCATAAAACCCAGGTTTTCTTTGCGCCGGATAACGACCATATCTGCACGCGCATAGAGCACGTGCTGCATGTGGCCACCATAGCGGCCACCGTCTGCCGCGGGCTTAACCAGGCCGGCGGCTGGAGTTTGAGCGAAGACATGGCCTACGCTATAGGTCTTGCGCATGATTTGGGCCACGCGCCTTTCGGGCACGAGGGTGAAAAAGCGCTTTCCAAAATTATTGCGCCCGCGCAGTTTATGCATGAAATAAATTCTTACCGCGTGGTGGAATATCTTGCAAATTACGGCGCTGGGCTTAATTTGACATACGCGGTTAAAGACGGCGTTTTATGCCACTGCGGGGAAGATTTTAACAATAACGCGCTTGCTCCTTCCAAAACTTTAAATGATTTGGACAATATCATAAGACGCGCGTTTTTGCCAACGACGTATGAAGGCTACATTGTGCGGCTGGCGGATAAAATAGCGTATCTGGGCCGCGACGTTGAGGACGCGGTTAAAGCAAAATTTATAACCAAGTCCGATATTCCGGAAATCGTGCGGCGGGAAATAGGCGCTTCCAACGGCGAAATTATTAATACTCTTGCGCTGGACCTTATAGATACGTCTAAAAATTCCGGCGTTATAGGGTTTTCAAAAGAAAAATTTGATATAGTTTCGGAGCTGCGGAAATTTAATTATTCGCACATTTATTATAACGAGCAAATGCAGGACCGCAAAAAAATGATTGATAAGGCTATAAGCGAAATGTACGGTTTTTTTGAAAACTTGTTTGACAAATATACTTTTGATTATCCCGCGTATGAAAGAACTTCGTGGCGCGCGGCCGCCGCATTTGGCAACTATATAAAATCAATGCAAAAGTTATATAAGGAAGACGTTTCCGTGAAGAAGACCATTATAGTTGATTATATCGCGGGAATGACGGACTCTTTTGCGCTGGAAACTTTAAAAGACATTCTTTTGCCAAACGCTATAAAATTTAGTATTTAATAAGTAAGAGTATAAATTTACACAGGAGAGTTTATGAGACGTATAATCACAATAACCGCCGTTACCGTGGCGCCGGTGCTTTTGGTTTTTGCTTTTATGCAGCCCAAACGAATATGCGTGCCCGAACCCAGAGTTCCGCCCGCGCCGTCCGACTGCGTTGCAAAAACTAAATTTACCGCGACCAGTTTTAAAAATGAATGTCTGGGGTTGTATTTTCAAAGCGCGGCGCCGTTTTTGTACGGAGATGCGCAGTCCCCCGCGCCTTTTATAAATTTCGCGGTGCCGCGGGATAATTACGCGGTGCGCGTCATGGCTTTCCAAAACCCGTATAAACACATAGCCACGCCGGACAGCCAGAAATATTTTTTAGCCGCCGCAAAGAAAAATCTTCTCGCCACAAACCCGAAAATTAAAATTACCAAAGAGGAGTTTACTTCTTTTAACGGCGTGCCCGCTCTTTATATAGGCGCGACAAATAACGGCATGATTGAAAGGCGTTATTATTTCAGAAATAATGATATGTGGACGGAGCTTACGTTTAAATCAAAAGACGTAAATTACAGCAAAAAAATAAAACCCGCGCAGGACGCGCTTATCAAAAGTATAAAAATATATTAACGTAAAAAATAAAAAACCCGCCCGCCTTAGTTTCACTTCGGCGCGGCGGGGTTTTTTATGTCACTCGTTATTTAAGTTTTTCAAGGGCGGCGGTCAGGTCTTCGGTGCCGAAAGGTTTGTAAATTATATCGTCCGCCTTTAAAGATTTTGCTTCCTGCGTTATGGTTTTCTGGTTCATGCCGGTAATGATGATAACCTTTACGTCTTTATGAAACTGTTTTAAATTGCGCAGCGTGTCCAGCCCGTTTTCGTTTGGAAAAAAAACGTCCAGCAGCACGACGTCCACGCGGCGACATTTTAAATATTCAAATAATTGCGCGGAGCTGGCCGCCTCAAGCACGACGTCATAATCAAAAGACTCAAGCGTATTTTTTATAGCTGTTCTTAAAATTGCCGAATCGTCCAATATAGCTATTTTCATTTTTTACCTCTTCCGCGTTATTTCAAAAACGGCGCGGCCAGTTTATAGCCGTAATCAAGCAAAGCTTTGGTGGTTTTTTTGTCCGCGGTTTCGCCGTACACGCGCAGCACGGGCTCCGTGCCCGAGGGGCGGATAAGCAGCCAGCTGTCGCCTTCAAAAATTATTTTAAGGCCGTCCTGCGCGTAAATTTCTTCCGTTTTAAAATTCAAAATTTTCTTTGGCAGTTTTTTCTTAAGTTTTTCCGTCAAAGCGTTTTTGTCAACCGGTTTGGACAGCGGATAATCGGAGCGCAGATAAGCGCTGGAGCCGTAGGTTTTTTGGACGGCGTCCGTAATCTCGCTCGCTTTTTTGCCGGTTGACGCCATAATCTCAAGGAAATAAAGCGCGACAAGCAGGCCGTCCCTGTCCGGCATATTGCCTTTCCACGCGTACCCGCCGGACTCTTCAACTCCGAAAGCCACGTCTTCCAAAGCCATTTTTTCCGCGACGTGTTTAAAACCTATATTGACTTCTTCAAACGGCATATTTTCTTTGCGCGCTATGCGTTTTAACATGTATCCCATTGAAAACGTCTGCACCACGCGGCCCTTGAGTTTTTTATTTTTTATAAGATAATCAAGCAGCACCGCGGCCAGAATTTCCGGCGTCATGTAATTGCCTTTTTCGTCAATGAGGCTGACGCGGTCCCCGTCCCCGTCAAAAGCCACGCCGAGCGCGGCTTTGTTTTTTACCACTGTTTCCGCCAGTTCTTTTAAATTTGCTTCAACAGGCTCCGGCTGTATGCCTTTAAAAGACGGGTCGTATTCCGAACGCATTTCAATAATTTTGTTTTTCGGCGTTATTTGTTTAAAAAATCCCGCCGCGCTGCCGTACATATAGTCAACTGCTACGGGCCCTTTAACGCTTTCCACTTTTTTAATATTTATTTTTGATTTCAAATATTTGAAATACGCTTCCGTCATATTTTTGACCGGTGCTTTTTGCCCGTGCAGATAAAGGACGGGGTTTTTATCAATAAAACTTTCAATTTCTTTGGTCACCCTGCTGTCTGCGGAGCCGCCGTCTATTTTTACTTTAATCCCGTTCCACTGCGGCGGGTTATGGCTGGCGGTGACCATAATACCCATCCAGAAATTTAACATACTGAGGCAGCTTATTACCGGCGTGGAAACGGGCTTGTCCAGCAATACGACGTCTATTTTATTAGAACGCAGTATAGCCGCTATATCCGCCGCAAACCGGTCCGACAAAAATCTTCTGTCAAACCCGACCACGGCCGTCTGCTTCCCGCCCAAATCCGACGGCGCGTTCTCATTAATATAATTAGCCAGGGCCTGCGCCATGCGGCGCGCGTTCTCAAAAGTAAAATCCCAGGCTATTATGCCGCGCCACCCGTCGGTCCCGAATTTAATATCTGCCATAAAGTCCTCAATAAAAATATATAAACAAAATCAAAAATATGCAATAGCCTCTTGCCGTTAAATATAATTAAGCCGTTGCCGCATATGTGAGCGTCTATAAAATTTTTTATTTTCAGGAAATAGTTTTGGACATGTTTGAGCATAAAAAATTAATAAAAGTTGCGTATTACCTAAGCGATTTTTTATGCGAGTTCGTCCAAAACCCTGAAAACAAAAAATTTTATGCGAACTTATGCGGCGCGCTTTTTGGTTACTTTTTTGCAAGAAAAAAAGTAACAATAAAACAAGTTAAACAACGCGCGGAGGCGCGAACATATTTTGCCTGCGAAGCAAGCAAAATGTGGAGGTGGGGGGATTCGCACCCCCGTCCAAGCATAGTTAAGTCCCGGCCGCTACAGGTTTAGTTACGGTTGTCAACAAAACCCAAGGCCCGTAACCGCCGGAGTTTTGTCTGTTCCGTTAGTCTTAAGCTTTAAAGGACGAAACGCGCCTTTAAAACAGCATCCCATTTATTGACCATATTCTCCCCCGCATGGGAGGCGGAAGAGATACGGTAATTAGGCCAAAGCCCAATTAAGTTCGGTTTGATTGCCGATTATTTTTTTAGCCATTTTTAGACCGGCCTGGCCAACCGGTACCTGCTGCCGGAGCGTGACGTATACCTGTCGAAACTTGTCACCCCCGATATGGTGTGATTTTCCTGGAAAATCACATTTATTTCACCCGCTGGCGCGGACGGCGCGCTCCGCGGTTCTTCTGAGTCGCTCCCTGCGGTCGCTTAGCAGGGAGTTAAAAATTTCTTCGGTATTTGGCGTCTTTTTTATTTTTTGCTCCTCACCGCAGCTCCGCTGCTTGAATGTCGTCGCAAGAAAATAAAAAACCCGCTCAAATCCCTGTGAAATTTTTGGAACGGACGGCGGGTTACGACACAACCCCGCCAATACATTCTTGGGATAATATTGTATCATTTTTCATAATGTATACAAGCAAAAAACCTACTATATATATAATTGACGGGCATAATTTTGTCCGCAGCTGTCTTATGGCGGCGCCGGAAAATGAAGAAACCGTTACAAAAGAGTTCCTTGACTGGCTGGAGGAAGTTTCAGAAACCGAAAATTATTATGACAGTTTCTTCCGCGTCATTTTTGACGGCTCTTACAAGCCTGTGGGCGCAACGCGGCGCCGCGCGCTCAACGTGACGTTTGCCGAAAGCGCCACCGCGGACGAACTTATTTATGAGCAGGCGCAATATCTTTATAATAACGGCGAGCGCATTACGGTAATTACCTCAGACAGAGGTTTGCAGAAAGATTTGAAGGAGCTGGGAATAAAAACCATGTTCTGCCAAAAATTCTTTAATTTAGTAAAATAAAAAAACGGGCTGGTGGCGGAATTGGTAGACGCGACAGACTTAAAATCTGTTGACCGCAAGGTCGTGGGGGTTCGAGTCCCCCCCTGCCCAGGAAAATTACGCAATTCGCATTAAAGGTGAGAATATGCTTGAAGATATCAAAAGAACTTTAAGTAACGCTTTAGGCTGGATGACCACGATATTGCCCGAGGGCATACCGTGGTTTCTTGTTACCGCCGCGGTCGCGCTGATAGCCAGCGTTTTCAACGGCGTTTTGGGAACTATTCTTTTTCTTGTGGCAATATTTTTTGCTTTTTTCTTCAGAAATCCGAAACACAACGTTATTTTTAACGCCGATGAAATTTGCTGTCCTGCCGACGGAAAGGTTATCTCCGTTAAGGTTGAGGACGACCCTAATACCGTAGTCGTCCGCATTTTCCTTTCCGTCTTTAACGTCCACGTGCAGCGCGCGCCAATGACGTGCCAGGTGGAAGACGTGATTTATACAAAAGGCGCTTTTGCGTTTGCGGACGCGCCGGGCGCGGACAAGAACGAGCGCAATCTTATTAAATTTTCCAAAGACGGCAAATACGCGCACGTTGAGCAGATAACGGGCGCAATAGCCCGCCGCATTAAATGCTGGGTCAGCAAAAGCACTTATGTTAAAGCGGGGGACAGCATAGGGCTTATAAGATTCGGTTCCCAGGTAGCCGTTTATATGCCTAAGGACGCCGTCAGAATTCTGGTCAAAGAAGGGCAGCAAGTTGAAGGCGGAACAACGGTTCTTGGTTTGTGGTACAGTTAATTATTTCGCGCAGATAATTTTTTATGGAACATAAAAACACTTTGCAGACTATAAGACATAAAAGCGCCATGGCAGTGCCGTCTTTGTTTACGATAGGCAACCTCGCGTGCGGGTTTTTTTCAATCTTATCTTCAATAAACGGTAATTTTTACAGGGCCGGCTGGCTTATTCTGCTGGCCATGTGTTTGGACGGCGTTGACGGCAGGGTGGCGAGAATGCTTAAAGCGGAGAGCGAGTTCGGCGTTGAAATGGATTCTCTTGCCGACCTTATTTCTTTTTGCGCGGCTCCCGCGTTTTTAGTTTATTTTCTGGCTTTGCAGTATTATCCCGTTACGGGCGCGGCTATCGCTTTTATTTATCTTCTCTGCGGCGCGCTGCGCCTTGCCAAATTTAACACCATGGCGCTGGACGGCACAGGCTCCAAAAAACATTTTTCCGGTCTGCCCACTCCCGCGGCGGCGGGCATTTTAGCCGCTTTTGCGGTGTCATACATGATTTTTATGGAAGTCGGCGTAAAGGGGCAGAACCTGCCCTTTTTTAATAAAGCGCTGCCGCATATTTATAACGGAATAGCTTTTGTGGTTTTGGCTCTTGCGCTTTTGATGGTCTCAAAAATTCCTTACGCGGCTTTTAAAAGCAGGGGCGATTTTGGTAAAAACAGCGTTTTGTTTATTTTGTTCGCCGCTATTTTGGTGTATCTTACTTTAAGATTTCCGCAGAATATTATTTTTATAGTTTTCAGCGTTTATGTTCTGGTAGGCCTTGTCGCGGTAATAGTTCGGGCGTTCAAAAACATCAAATAATTTTTCAGGATATTGTAAAAATTTCCAGATTAGCGTCCGTTATTTTGAGGTACTGCATGGTGCGGTGCAGGCCTACGTCCACCGCTATAATGTTTTTATCCGCGTTTATTACAATTTCATCCACCATGCTGTGGCCCACGACCTGCTTGACGGGGCTCCTCGGAAAAGAGGCGTACAAATCCTGCAAATCTTCCCAAAAAATTCCGCCGTATTTGTCAGTCCCGCCGCGGGAAACGCTTATATTAAAAACCGGATGTTTATAAAAACGGTGCTTTACGCAGTTTATAAAAATAGAATTTATTAAAGACGCAACTTTTGTCTCCGTCAAAACGCCGAGCTGCATTTTAAAAATATTAAGCAGTTTATTGCATGCTCCGGCGTGCGTAAATAAAAGGCCGCGCGCGTGAAAGGCGGCTTTTAATCTTCCGGCAATCACGCCTGCGGTAAGTTTTTCTCTATATTTTTGCGCTATTGCGCGGTCCAGCTCGGACATAAAAAAGTTACCCATAATCAGTTCAAGTTCATGGTTGCCTATAAGCCGCACAAACTCGCCTCCGGCGGCCGCGGCCTGTATCTGCAAAGAGTCCGCCAGCTCGTCCGTTTTAACCGAGTCCGGCCCCTTGTCAATAATATCGCCCATTTGTATTAATATATTTCCGCCGCCGGTCCAGCGCAGATTTTCGTCAATAAGCTCCGCCGCGCTGAGCATCATTACAAACTGCTCGTAATGCCCGTGCACGTCGCCCATGACGAAAATATTTTTTGAGGCTTGTTTTGCCATATATAAAAGGTTATCATATTTTCCGTAAAACGCGATGCGTATTAATATACTCCTAAATATTTAGTATAATATTTCTACCGAGCGGTAAGTTTTTTTATGAACAACATTCAAACAAAAGAACAAAAAATGCGCAGGCGCATAATAAACAAAGCGTTCAACCTCATGAGCAGGAAAGGGATTGACGCCGTTTCAATGCGCGAGATAGCGCAGCATATCGGCGTTACCAAACCGGTGCTTTATTATTATTTTAAAAATAAAGAAGACCTTTGCAAAAGCATTATAGGCGAAGGCGTGGCGGATTTTAATAAAGTTCTGATAGAAAGATATAAAAACGGCGGCAGTCTGCATGAACTTGCCACGCTTGCTATTAGAACGCATAAAGAATTTTTTTTGAAAGATAAAAAAAACGCTTCTTTTGTTTTGCATCTTTTAAGTTATTCTTTAAACGGCAAAAAGGGTAGCCAGACTTTTTTCCGCGTAAAATCGGAGAGGAAAAAATTGTTTGACGGTCTTTTAAGCCGCGCTGAGCGTGACGGCGTTATCCCCAAGGGCAGCGGCGGCGACATAGTACACTTAATCTCCGCCGTAATAGCGCACTTTATTTTAAATTCTTATAATTTTGAATTTAGTTTTGACAAAGATTTTTCGCAGAGAATGACGGATATAATTTTTTTAGGGGTCAGAGAGTATTATAAAAATAAATGAAAAAGATATTTGTTTTAGCGGTTTTATTTTTTAACGCCGCGCTTTACGCGCAGCAAAGCAGCGTACAGGAATTATTCGCGCCCAAGAGCGTCAACGGCGGGAAAGCCGTAACTTTGCGGGAAGCCGTTGATATTGCGCTGCAAGACAACTCGTCCGTGCTCAAAGCCCTCAAAACGCGGGACATTTATAAAGCGCAGATAAACGAATATAAATCATATGTGTACCCGACTTTAAGTTTAAGCGGTTCTTATACGTATAATATTGAAAGGCCCGCTTTTATAATCGGGGGGACAAAAGTTACCGTCGGGCAGACAAACGCCTACTCCGCCGGTTTGGACGCGAACTGGCTTTTATGGTCCGGCGGGGTTGTCAAAGCCGGCGTTAAAATAGCAAAAAACGTTGA
>JAIRUU010000014.1 GCA_031254225.1 Candidatus Elusimicrobium euhamitermitis | reverse complement strand
CCCCTCACCTGTGTCCTCTCCCGCAAGGGGAGAGGAAAGTCATTTGGAGGACGGAGTCTGCATATCCCTTGACAAAACGGCCGTATAGGATTATACTTGTATTATAGGATTTTAGTTTCAGCTCCGTGTTTGAGCGGGTTTAACGTCTGAGAAAGACGGTTTTTTGAACCCGGGTCATCAGGAGCAAAGTTTTTTTGCTTTGCATGGCAAAGCAACCGCGCCGGAGTACTTGCCGCGTCGCAGCGAAGCGGAGACGGGAAACGAAGGCGGGTAGTTCATAAGTCGCACAATAGTTTTATTTTTTAACGGAGGCTTTATGGCCGAGGATAAAAACAAAAAAGACAGCTTTACATTTAGCGATAAAATAAAGGACACCAAACCTTCTCCCGTTCCTTTTTCTAAACGTTTTTCCGCCTCAAAAGTGGGGTCGGACGGAAAGCCTAAAAAAACTTTCTTTGAGCGCACCAAGAGGGACGCTCCTTTCTTTATAGCCGCTCTTATCGTGTTGCTTTTGCTGCCGTTCTTTATCAAATTTACGGGCACCGGCGCGGACGAAGGGGATATTATTGTAAGAAATCCCTTTGACGCGGTTTCAGACGGCGGCCCCGCCTATGACCAGTGTCTGGACGAAAACGGCCAGCTTATTGACGGCTGCGTTGCCGGCGCGTCCGGCAGGGATTCCATTGATATGCTGCGGGACGCTATCGCGCAGGGCGAGCCTGTGCCCGCGGAAGCTTCCGTTTATACTCCCACGTCGCCCATCAGCTCGCCGGAGTCTCGGTCCGCTTATTCTGATTTAAGACAGTCCGCGCCGGCCAGCATGGGCCGCGCTATGGCTGCCAGACAGCCGACGAATATCGGCTCTTTGCGTTCAGGCGAAGCGGCCCGCGCGGGCGGCCGCGTTAACCCGGGTTACGGGCCGGTGTCTGCTTCAGCCGCTCAGACGGGGCCGACAGGGCCCGCCAGAGCTTCTAAACCTATCACTTTACAGCCGTTGACGGGCGCCAGCAGGCTTGGCCGCAGCGTAACCGGCGAGGCCGCGCTGGCTGAAGCCCAGCGCTCTTTAGGCGCCATGGGCAAGCGGGACGCTATGCAGGCTTTGATGGACGCGCAGCTCGGCAACCCTGCTATTGGCAGGGGCGGCGGCTTAGGCACCGGCAGGGTCGGCGGAGGCGGCGGGGGCGGCGGCGGTTTGAACAACAAATGGTCCTACCAGGGCGAAAAGCCGTGGTGGTGGGACATGATGAAAGAACGCGCCCAGGCCAAATGGATGTTCTGGTTCCATTTATGGAGCGACGCGCTTAAAAAACTTACCGAAACTTTCGGCATGGGCATGGCGTGTTGTTTAATCGCAGGTAAAGACGATTGTTCCGTTGACAAGTTCTGGGGCTCTGCTGCAACTGAATCCAGCGATGGAAACTGTAATGGAATAGATCAGAAAGATTGGAAAGATAAACAGGGTACGAGATTTCCTACCTCTGCTACTGAATGTTGTTCAACGTTCTACAAGCAAGATAGCCAAAAAGACATGTATACAAAATGTACAACCAATGCTGACGGTACATTTTTTTCTAAGGCCCATGGCGCAGCTCCCGCCGTCGGCCCGTGGCAGCAAAGAACCGGATGTTGGGGCTATCATGGTAAAGGCAAAGGGCTGACGCTTTCTTGTCAAACCAAACCGGAAATAGCTACTGACGCTACGCCCGGCAAAGGCAATGCTGACTGGTACCTTTATACTTTTGTAGTAACAAGCGGCATAGACAGCCTTGGCAATCCGATATGCGGCTGGAATTCGCCGAACAGGGCAAAAACGCCGGCCGGCACGGGTCTTAACTCTACAAAGAAAGACCAGAAATTTGTAGACATGAATAATGACGTCCGCGCAACGGCAAATCAAAACAAAAACGCCTCTAAGCGCAAGAACCCGAATGCTACGGAAACTCTGCAAATGCAGATGGGCTCCGGCGTTACCGCGCCTAACAGCCCAGAAAGGTCATTCCAGGGCGGACAACAGCAGCTTTCCGGCGGGGAAACATATATTCCTAACGCTACCGCCGGCGTTGAGTTCAAAGACGCTAAAAACAATATTTCTAATGAGAATATTGAGGACTGCGTTATCTTTGTCAAAGGCGGCAAAGGGGACGACGGGCAGGACCAGGGAGGCATGTTCAGAGAAAACCAGCTTCGCCAGGATTTGGTTGACTGCGTATTCCCGGAACTTTATAACTGTAACGGCGAGCATAAATGCCCGAACGGTTACGGCGGATATATGGTAAATGAAGACGGCACTAGACATAATCCGAGCGAGCCCATAGGGTCATGCAGCAAATATTTAGACAGAATATTTGTAAAGTACGTCCAAGCCGTATCAATGCAAGAGCCGCTTGCGGTTAACTGGGCGGACAAGCGCGGCCTGTCGGACGACCCGAAAAAGAGTTCTTATAGCCCCAAGCTGCCGCTTAAGCTTGCTGATTTTACCTCTTTCTATCTGACCAGGCAGGGCAACGATTATAATAAAGACCCGCGCGAAGTTGACAGAATGAACAACCAGTCAAGGAGCGCTATTTTTACCTCAAACAAATGCGAGGTTGCCAGAAGTCTTTCCGCGTTCAATCTGTCTGACTATTGTAAGGACGATGACGACAAAATTTATAAACTTATGGGCGACGTTAAAGGTGAGGAAGTTAATGTTAAAGCCGCGGCTTATAACCAGGCCTTAGGCTCTTCCGGCGGACAGCCGGAGCCTTGCCCCGGCACGATGATATATTATGCTATTGACTCCGGCGTAATGTCCGGCGAATTAGCCGGCGCACAGCCCGGTACCGGTAGCGCGCCTATTGCGGCCAACGGCTCCGCCGTAAATGCGAATACTCCTAACGGATCAGGCAGCGCTGAAAATACTAATGCCCCTGGCGTAAATCCCGCGGTAAATCAGCAGGGCAATAATGCAGCCAATAACAATAACAGCAGCGGCATAAGCCCCGCGGTAGCGGCGGATATTGCCGCTCTCAATCCCATTATGGTACAGGCTATTTTGCGTGGCCAGCTGTCTGAAAAAGATGCCCAAACCGAAGCCAATGTTTCCGCCGAGGCGTATAAGTTTATCCAAGATAAATTAGCGTCGGTAAAAAGTGCTTCATGGGATAATGGGATGGGAACGGCCATAGATAATTTACAGGCTGAATGTAAAAATATAGTGGCGCAGCCGCAGTCTCAGCGGCCGTCGGCGCAGCAGGCAAACCAAGCGGAGGCGCAGAATAACGGACAGCAGGGCGCTCAGCAAACTAATGCAAACAGCGCGGAAGATAATGTGGCGGCATGGGCACATGCTTTTGACGCCAACGCGCATATTACGCTTAAGAAACCTTATTATGCCTTACAAATAGATCAGAAGACTAAAAAGGTTACAAAGGTTTTATGTGAGTTTGACAATCCGCCGTCTTCTGTTGCCGGATGTTGTATGCTCAAAGGCAAACCTGTTTTCAGGGTGCGCGGCGAGATAACCGGCGGCTGGGATAAACCTGACTTCTACAGCCTTGAAGATATATCTGATGATGATAAAAAATGCGCCTGCGGCGGCTTCACAAGACTCCCAGTGTGCGATCCTGTTCCTGTCCAGCCAGTGGTGGAAAACTTCCAAGCCAGCGTCGGCTCTGTATTTGAATTAGGAAGCGCTATTCTTAGCGAGTCCGGTAAAAAAGAGCTTGATGCTTACGCAGAAAGGATTAAGAACGGTTTTAATAAACTTGGCCCTACTGCAAGAGATGCTGACGGTAATTATCATTTCTATATAAGAACTTACGGTTATACAGACGGTGTCAACGTCAGTAAAATAGGATTCAAAGTTGGTCCTGACATTAACCATGCAACCAGAGCGCCTGGCGCTAACTTGGCTTTATCTGAGACAAGAGCTGAAGTTGTCAAGAAGCATCTAAACTTGGCAATTGGTAAAGATAGGTTTATACTTTTGAATGAAGGCACAAGTATGGGTTTTGGCATTCATCCTAAGTGTAGAACTCTTCCGCCGGAATGTCAGAAAGCTTATGAAGCCAGAGAAAAAGCCAGCGGAAACCCTGAGATATTAAGAAGTGCCGGGTTTGGCAGTGATGTTATAATACCTTCATATCCGGCTTTACAGGCTAATAGTATTACAAGTTTACAGTATAATGCGGACCGGAATCAACCTGGAGGCGTTTGTAAAGCTGTCCAGGATTGCAGAAGAGTTGATGTTGAGTTCTATTATAAAGACAGTGCTCAGTCAGCTCCTGCTATGTTGCCATGCGACAATAATACTTGTAAGATAATAGATAAACTGGTAAAGTAAAAATAAATTGCTAAAAATTATGCCATGCCTATTATTTAATAGGCATGGCATTTTTTTTTGAATAGATAATAATTTTTTTATTTAAACTCATGTTTGAGGAATTTTTGGCGTTCAGCTTTTAACGAGTATACTTTATTTCCCCGAATAGCTTACGTTAAAATGATATCCGGCATTACGCAGAATGCTGATTACCATGCCAAATGAAGGGTTGCCCTGCGGACTAAGGGCTTTATGCAACCCCTGCCGTGTTATTTTGGATTTCTCGGCTATTTTAGACAGACCGTTCCATTTGACAACAAGTTTCATGCAGCGGTGGAACTCTTCCTTGTCTCCGGTTGTCACATAATCCTCAAGAGCTGTGTTGAAAAAAGATTCTATGGCTTCTGGATTATTTACATAAAATTTTTTTTCAAAATCTTCCTGTGTTGTAAAAGTTATTTTAGGTTTTTTGTTTTTAATCATATTAATACCCCCCGTTAGATCAGTTTAAGATATTCTTTTGCTTTTGCTATATCTCTGTTTTGGGTTTTCTTGTTTCCAGCGGTTAAGATTATAATTATCTGACTGCCTTTTTCGGTAAAATAAATTCTTATTCCTCCGGCAAAAAACAGGCGCATCTCCACAAGGCCTTCTCCCAAATATTTACAATCTCCGAAGCTGCCTTGCGCCAAACGATCCATACTGTTCATTACTCTGTCGCGCGTTGCATAATCTAATTCGGCAAACCATATATCAAAAGGCCGCTTGCCGTTAATTGTAAAATAAACTATTTCTTTCATATATATATTGTAAACTATAGTTTACGCTTTGTCAAGGCATGATTTATAATTATTTAATCTCTTGTTTCAGATATTTTGCGGTATAGGAATTTTTGGCGGACAGAATATCGCGGGGGGAACCTTCGGCTATCACATAACCGCCTTTGTCGCCGCCTTCGGGGCCGAGGTCTATCACCCAGTCCGCGGTTTTGATGATGTCCAGATTGTGCTCTATTATCAGCACCGTGTTGCCGGTGTCCGACAGGCGGTGCAGCACGCCCAGCAGTTTGTCAATGTCCGCTATGTGCAGGCCAGTCGTAGGCTCGTCTAAAATATATAAAGTTTTGCCGGTGGCGCGGCGGCTTAGCTCGTGCGCAAGTTTGACGCGCTGGGCTTCCCCGCCGGACAATGTCGTCGCGCTCTGGCCCAGTTTTATGTAGCCAAGCCCCACGTCGTCCAGCGTTTTCATGATTTTCTCTATCCGCGGAATATTGTCAAAAAACTGCGCGGCCTGGCTGACGCTCATTTCCAGCACGTCGGCAATGCTTTTGCCTTTAAAATGAACGGACAAAGTGTCCTCGTTAAACCGCTTGCCGCTGCACTCCTCGCACTTAACGTAAATGTCCGGCAAAAACTGCATCTGGATTTTCAAAATCCCGTCGCCCTCGCACTTTTCGCACCGGCCGCCTTTTACGTTAAAAGAAAATCTGCCGGGGCCGTAACCGCGGCGTTTTGCTTCCGGCATTTGCGCGAACAGGTCCCGTATGTGGCCGAACACGCCGGTATACGTCGCGGGATTGGAGCGCGGCGTTTTGCCTATCGGGCTCTGGTCCACAATAACCACTTTATCAATGTGCTCAAGGCCTTTGATAGCCTTATGTTCGCCCGGGATATCTTTGGCGTTATAAAATTTTTGCGCCAGCGCCTTGTAAAGCACCTGATGCACAAGCGTGGACTTTCCGCTGCCCGACACGCCCGTTATGCAGACGAACAGGCCCAGCGGTATTTTCACGTCTATATTTTTTAGGTTAAATTGTTTTGCGCCGGTAATTTCCAGCCACTTATTGCCGGGCTCCTGCGGGTCGGGGTTGTGCTCAACTTTAAGCGTGCCGTTTAAATATTTCGCGGTCAGCGCGTCGGGGTTTTTCAAAAATTTTTCCAGCGGCTCCGACGCTATGATTTCCCCGCCGCGTTCGCCCGCGCGGGGGCCTATTTCTATAACATGGTCCGCCGCCAGAATAGTGTCTTTGTCGTGTTCAACTATAATGAGCGTGTTGTCCAAATCCCGCAGATTTTTGAGCGTGGAAATCAGCCTGTCATTGTCCCGCGGGTGCAGGCCTATGGTCGGTTCGTCCAGCACGTAAAGCACGCCGGTCAAGCCCGAGCCTATCTGCGTGGCCAAATGTATGCGCTGCGCTTCCCCGCCGGAGAGAGTTTGGCTTTTGCGTTCCAGCGTCAGGTAATTGAGGCCCACGCTGTCAAGGAAACCCAGGCGGCTTTTTATTTCTTTAATAACTTCTTTGGAAATAATTTTTTCTTTGTCCGTAAACTGAAGTTCGCTGAAAAATTTTACCGCTTCTCCGACCTGAAACTGCGTCACCTGGGAAATATTTTTGCCGCCCACTTTAACCGCAAGCGCCTCCGGTTTCAGACGGGCGCCTTTGCAGGCGGGGCAGATATTTTCCCTCATAAATTTATTGTAAATTTCTTCCCGCACAAACTCGGATTCAGACTCCGCGTGCCGGCGGTTTAAATTGCCTATAACGCCTTCAAATTCCGTCTCGTTATATCCCCACGAAGAGCGGTAAGTGCTGCCGTTGCCGCCGTAGAGAATTATATTATGCTGCGCTTTGGTCAGTTTGTTCCACGGCACTGTCATCGGGATTTTGTTTTGACGGCAAATCTGTTTTAAAATATCATAGTAATAACCGGCCCAGCTGCCGGACCAGCGGTTTGTACGGTTTGTGACCGGCGAGTCCCAGGCGGCTATTGCGCCCTCGTTGAGAGCGAGTTTTCCGTCGGGCACCACCAAATCTTCCGCCACTTCTATTTTTATGCCTAATCCGTTGCACTCAGGGCACGCGCCGTAGGGGGAATTGAAAGAGAACAGCCTCGGCTCCAGTTCGGAAAATCCTATGCCGCAGGCCGCGCACGCGTAATTTTCGCTGTAAGTAAAATCTTTTTTACCGTCTGAAATTGTAACGAGGCCGCGCGAATATTTGACCGCCGTTTCAATACTCTCCGTCAGCCTTTCTTTATCCGCCGCGTCAACAAAAATTTCGTCCGCCAGTATGTCTATGGTATGTTTTTTATAGCGTTCTAAGACGGGCGCTACGGCCAGCGTAATGACCGCGCCGTCAACGCGCGCTTTTACAAAACCTTCTTTTTTAAACCTTGCAAAAAGTTCCTCATAAGTTCCCGCGCGGCCGCGCACGACGGGGGAAAGCGCCATAATATTTTGTCCGTTAAATTTTTTAAGTATGTCGGCGGTAATAGCCTGGACGCTCCAGGCTTCAACTTCCTGCCCGCACTGCGGGCAGTGCCTGCGCCCTACGCGCGCGTAGAGAAGGCGCAGATAATCGTAAATTTCTGTGACGGTGGCGACTGTTGAACGCGGGTTTTTGCTCGGGTTTCTCTGTTCAATGGATATGGCGGGAGAAAGGCCTTCAATGTGTTCCACGTCGGGCTTTTCCATAAGTTCCAGAAACTGGCGCGCGTAGGCGGACATTGATTCAACGTAGCGCCTCTGTCCCTCGGCGTAAATTGTGTCAAAAGCCAGCGAGCTTTTGCCGCTGCCGGACAGGCCGGT
>JAIRUU010000010.1 GCA_031254225.1 Candidatus Elusimicrobium euhamitermitis | reverse complement strand
CATTGTGGGAGATGATTATAAAGAAGTCGCGCGCAAAATCGGTTTTCCCATAATGATAAAAGCCACCATGGGCGGCGGCGGCAAAGGCATGCGCGCGGTAATGGAAGAAAAAGATTTGGATAACGCGCTCCAAATGGCCAAGAACGAAGCCAAGGCCGCGTTCGGGGACGACAGAGTTTATTTTGAAAAGCTTGTCCTAAACCCGCGCCACATTGAAGTGCAGATAGCGGCGGATAATCTGGGCAAAGTTTTATCTTTCGCGGAGCGCGACTGCAGTATGCAGCGGCGTCACCAGAAACTGGTGGAGGAAAGCCCGTCGCCTTTTGTGACCGACGACGTCAGAAAAAATTTAGCGGAAGCGGCCGCTAAAATGATAAAAGCCTGCCGCTATACCGGCGTGGGCACCGTTGAATTTCTGATGGACAATAACAGGAATTTTTATTTTATGGAAGTTAACACCCGTTTGCAGGTGGAGCATCCGGTAACGGAAATGGTAAGCGGGTATGACCTTGTGAAAATGCAGGTTGAAATAGCGCAGGATATGCCTTTAACGCCGACGCACGCGCAGGCGCTGCGCATTAACTGCCACGCCATAGAGCACCGTATTAACGCGGAGGACAGCGAGAATAATTTTACTCCGTCCCCCGGCACCGTGACGGAGTGGATACCGGCGGGCGGCTTGGGCGTGCGCGTTGACACGCATATGTATACCGGTTATACTATACCCAGCTATTATGACAGTCTTATAGCCAAACTCATCGTCTGGGCGCCGGCGAGGGAAGACGCTATTATAAAAGCCAAGCGCGCTTTGAACGAATTTAAAGTGGGCGGCGTAAAAACTACGATAGCCGTGCACAAGAAAATTTTAAATAACGAAGATTTTGCAAAAGGCAATATGGACACCGGCCTTTTGGAAAGAATATTAAAAGATGAGAAAAGCAAAAAGTAAAATTTTATCCAAAACCGCGCTTGCCGCTTTTACGGCCGCATGCCGCCGCGCGGGCGGGAAAATTGTTTTTACAAACGGCTGTTTTGATATTCTGCACGCCGGCCACGTCGGTATTTTGGAATTTTCCAGGTCAAAAGGGGACGTTCTTATTCTGGGGCTAAATACGGACGCGTCGGTCAGGCGTCTTAATAAAGCGCCCAACCGTCCTATAAATAAACAGGCGGACCGCGCGCTTGTCTGCGCCGCGCTTGAAGCGGTGGACGCGGTGTGTTTTTTCAATGAAGATACGCCTTATAATCTTATAAAATCAATCAAGCCGGACGTTCTTGTCAAAGGCGGGGATTATAAAGCGGGTGAAATTGTTGGCAGGGAATTTGCAAAAAAAGTTATAATATTTCCGTTGCTTAAAGGCCGTTCAACAACTAATACTATCTGTAAAATACAAAGGTGAAAAAATATGGCGGATATTTTTCAAAAGTGTAAAGAATTTAAAGACGCGAAACTTCTTATGCGCATGGGCATTTACGGTTATTTCCAGCCGGTGGAAAGCGCGCAGGACACGGAAGTTATCCTTGAAGGCAAAAAATTTATTATGGCTGGCTCCAACAATTACCTCGGCCTCGCCAATAACCCCGAGATGAAAAAGGCAGCCATAGACGCGGTCAAAAAATACGGCACGGGCTGCGCCGGCAGCCGTTTTTTAAACGGAAATACTTTAATGCACGAAAAACTTGAGGAACAGCTTGCCCGTTTTAAACATAAAGAAGCAGGCCTGATTTTCGCCACCGGCTACCAGATGAATTTGGGCGTTGTGGGCTGCCTTCTTAAAAAAGGGGACGTGGCTATTGTTGATAAACTGGACCATGCCAGCATTTTGGACGGCGTCAAACTGTCAGACGGGGAAATGGTGCGCTATAAACACAATGACATGGAAGATTTGGAAAAAGTTTTGTCCAAAATTGAGCCTGAGAAAGGCAAACTGATTATCGTTGACGGCGTTTTCAGCATGGAGGGGGACATTTGCCCTCTGCCGGAAATTGTTAAACTTGCCAAGAAATACAACGCGCGGCTTATTGTTGACGACGCGCACGCCACGGGCATTATAGGCAAAACCGGCCGCGGCACGTGCGAACATTTCGGGCTGGAAAACGGCGAGGTTGATTTGGTCGTGGGCACATGTTCAAAAACTTTCGGTACCGTGGGCGGTTTTGTCGTCGGGGACGCCGACATTATACATTATATACGCCACAACGCGCGCAGCATGATTTTCTCTGCAGCCATGCCGCCGGTGTGCGTGGCGTCAATTTCCAAAGCTTTGGATATGATTGAGAACGACACTTCCCGCCGCGACAGACTTTTCAAACAATCCGCGCGCCTGCGCTCCGGCCTTGAAAAGCTCGGGTTTAATTTGGGCGTCAGCCAGACGCCGATACTGCCCGTTATGATAGGCTCCAACGAAAATTGTTTTAAGATGTGGAAGGCGCTGCACGGCATGGGAATTTTTGTAAACTCCGTCGTAAGCCCCGCGGTGCCCCCGGGCCACGCGCTCATGCGCGTAACTCTTATGGCCACGCATACCGACAAGCAGGTAGACAAAATTATAGAGTGTTTCGCCATAGCCGGAAAATCTTTAGGAATAATAAAATAAAAAACATAGCAAAGTTAAAAAACATATAAAAAACGCCCTCGCGAGAGGGCATTTTTTTATTGTGACGGCTTCCCTTTTTACTAATTATTTTGGATAATAAAAAAGTGTTCAGTCTATACACTTTCAGACGTAACCGTAATTTTATATAATTACCGCATGACTAAGAAAATATACGGCGGTTTTACGCTTATTGAACTTCTGGTAGTGGTGCTGATAATAGGCATTCTGGCCGCTATCGCCGTGCCTCAGTATCAGAGAGCCGTTGATAAATCTAAGTTTATGGAGATTATGTCAAACACGGCCGCGCTTAAAAGAGGCTGCGAGGTATATTATCTGACAAACGGCGAATATCCGCCGCAGTCCGCCGCTTTTGAAACGCTGGATATTGAGCCTCCGCAAAAATGCGCGCGCGTCTCCGGCGACAATACTTTTAACTGTCCGGACAGCTGGTATGATATCAATGCCGACCATATAGTGTCTTATAACGGGGCGCGCAACGGCACGCCCGCGCCGCGAAACGGTTACAGAGTTTATTTTGACAATACCGCAAGCCGCGGCGTCAGACAATGCATAGCCAGCGACGGGTCGCAGCGCGCGATAGATTTATGCAAAGCGCTTGGCGGCGTTTTAAGCAGCGGAACGGTTTACGTTATGAAATAGTTTTTTTATTAAAGATTAGTCTGGTAAATTCTGTAACGGCGTTTCATTTCGCGGCCGCCGCCTTCTTTTACTACGTTGATTATGCTTGCGTTGTCTTCCAGCAGCCAGCTCATTTCCGCCATGTCATAACCTGCGGCCACGCCGCCTTCAACGATGTGTTTTATAAGCAGCAAATCCAGCCCGCGCTTTCTGTACTCCGGTCTCACGCCGAGCATGACTAGCCGCGTGTCTTTAATTTTGCGCCACGCAAGCAGCGCGCGGATAATGTTGACGGGGTTCCATAAACTTCCTTTTAATATTTTAAGCGCGCGGT
>JAIRUU010000111.1 GCA_031254225.1 Candidatus Elusimicrobium euhamitermitis | reverse complement strand
TTTAGATTGTATTCCGTCATGCGTTCGTTATCGGGCGTAATGGTAGCGCATTTTACGCCGACGCCGTACTTTGCCACGGCCTGCGCCGCTTCAAGCGTGACTTTATCGTCCGTATCGTTTCTGTGTTTTAAGCCGAGGTCAAAATATTTCAAATCAATATCAAGGTAAGGCAAAATAAGTTTTTCTTTAATGTCCGCCCAGATAATGCGGGTCATCTCGTCGCCGTCCATTTCAACCAGCGGGTTTTTTACTTTTATTTTTTTCATACCAGGTCAAACTTCCCGTGTTTTTTGATGTGAGCCATAAGGCCGCCGTCGTCCAGAATTTTTATCATCACGTCCGGCAGCGGCGTAATTTTAATATTTTCGCCGGTCGTTAAATTTTTTACCAAGCCTTTTTTAACGTCAAGCTCAAGCTCGTCTCCCGCGTTAATTTTATCAGTGTCGCACTCAACAAGCAGCAGGCCGATATTAATAGCGTTGCGGAAAAATATTCTTGCAAAACTTTTGGCGAGCACCGCATTTACGCCGGCAAGTTTAATTATCGTCGGCGCGTGTTCGCGGGACGACCCGAGGCCGAAATTATTTCCGGCAACCACAAAATCCCCTTTGCTCATCTTAGACGCAAACTGCGGGTCCGCGTCTTCCAAAACGTGTTTTGCCATTTCCGGCAGATTACTGCGCAGGTGGAACAGACGGCCCGGCGCAATATGGTCCGTGCTGATGTCATCTCCGAATTTCCAGGCTTTGCCTTTCATAAATAACCTCGTAAAATATATCTTCCCCTTTCATGGGGAATTTTATTTCATGTCCCTTGGGTCTGAAATATATCCGTTAACTGCGCTGCACGCGGCCGTCGCGGGCGAACATAAATAAATATTGCCTTTCGGGTTTCCCATGCGGCCCTGAAAATTGCGGTTTTGCGTGGAAAGACAGACCTCTCCGTCCCCCAAAATACCGCCGTGCACGCCGACGCACGGGCCGCACCCGGGTGTTTGCACGCTCGCGCCCCCTTCAACAAAAATTTCTATAAGCCCCTCTTTTAAAGCCGCCAGCATAACGTCCCGCGACGCGGGCGTTATAAAAGTTCTTGTGCCGGCATTCACTTTTTTTCCTTTTAAAATTTTGGCGGCCGTCCTTAAATCTTCTATGCGGCCGTTGGTGCAGGTGCCTATAAAAATCTGGTCCACCTTAATATTTTTAAGCTGCGCCGCAGGCTTGACGTTGTCAACCGTGTGCGGGCAGGAAACTACGGGCTCAAGCTTTGAAGCGTCAATTTCTATGACGCGCTCATATTTCGCCCCTTCGTCCGCCTGAATTAATTTAAATTTGTCCCCGCGGCCATGTTCTTTAAGATAGGCGCGCGTTGTTTCATCCGTCTCAAAAAGACCGGCTTTTGCGCCGGCTTCAACGGCCATATTTGCCAAAGTAAAACGGTCGGCCATATTCATATTTTTAACGGTATCGCCGTGGAATTCAAGAGATTTATACGTTGCCCCGTCGGCGCCTATGAGTCCTATCAGATGCAAAATTAAATCCTTCGCGCCGACGCCCTTTTTAAATTTACCGTTGACCGCAATCTTAAAAGTCTCCGGCACTTTAAGCCATGTTTTGCCAAGCGCCATGCCTATTGCCACGTCGGTAGAGCCCATGCCCGTGGCAAAAGCGCCAAGCGCGCCGCCCGTGCATGTGTGCGAATCCGCGCCTATTAAAATTTCACCCGGGTTTACATATTTTTCGGCAAGCAGCTGGTGGCAGACGCCCTCGCCTATTTCAGATAAAATCGCGCCGGTTTCTTTGGCAAAATTACGCAGGACTATTTGTGAATTGGACAGTTCGCTCCGCGGGCTGGGCGCGGCGTGGTCTATAAATAAAATTGTGCGTTTCGGGTTTACCACTTTTGTAAAACCCGCTTTTTTAAGTTCGGCCACAGTCAGCGGGCCGGTGCCGTCCTGCACTGCGGTAACGTCAACGTCCGCTATTACAAATTCCCCCGCTTTAACCGCGCGGCCGCCGTGGGCGGAAATTATTTTTTCTGCAATGGTTTGTGGCATTTTGTCCTCTAATGAATAGTTTTACAGCAGTCTTTTTTAATGCGCTTTTTTAAATCTTCCGACGGCTGGAAAAACGGCACCACCGTCATGATTTTGGCCGCAAGGTCCGGGTGGTGGTAGATAAATTTAAGCTCGCTTTCCACCAGCGGGAACTGCGTGTGCACGTTGGCGTAGCGGGCAAGCTCAAGAATATTGCGGGCCTCTTCGTCGTCTTTAAATTCAATGGAAAGTTTTTCATACACGTCGCGGAAGCCTTTTATGCCGCCGTATTCGCCGGTGGTTATCATGCGCCCGGTTTCAACTATTTCCGCTCCGCCGCGGCCAAGCTCCTCAAAATCATAAAGTTCATAATTGCGGCGGTCTTTAAGCGCGCCGTCCGCATGAATGCCGGACTCATGCGCGAATGCGTTTCCGCCCACGGCCGGGTAGTTAATGGGTATGGGAACGCCGAAAGCGTAAGACGTGTATTTTGCAAGCTGCCAGATTTTTGAAATATCAATATTGGGGTCAATTTTATATTTGCCGGCAAAACCGCTGGATTTCAAAACAGCCAGCACGCAGCACGCCAAATCCGCGTTGCCCGCGCGTTCCCCCATGCCGTTGACCGCCGTGTTAACATAGGCGTTTACGCCGCCGTCTATCGCGCCCTGCGCGCCGCGTATGGAATTGGCCACGGCCATGCCGAGGTCGTTATGAAAGTGCATTTCCAAATCAAGCCCTACGCGGACTGCAAGATCCTTCATTCTGGCGTAAGCCACGTCGGGCGAGTCATAACCCAAAGTATCGCAGTAACGCAGTCTTTTTGCGCCAGCTTTTTTAACCGCAAGGCCTAATTTTACAAGATATTCCTGTTCGGTCCTTGAAGCGTCTTCCGCGTTTACGCCCACGATTTCCGCCCCGCATTTGTAAGCCGTTTTAACCGCGGCCACGGTATCGTTAATAATATCCCGTCTGCTTTTGCGTCCGCCGAATTTGCCGCGTATCATCTGGTCCGAAGTGGAAACGGACAAATTTACAATTTTTAAATCAGGCACGTTTTTAAAAGACTCTTTAACGTCGCTTTCCAGCGCGCGCATCCAGCCGCTTAATTTTGTTCTTTTAATAGCGCCGCGCGCGACAAGCTCCAGGTTCGCGTTAAGATAATTTATTTCATGCTTTGTCGTGGGAAAACCGAACTCGGACTGGGTAACGCCCATCTCGTCCAGATAAATATTGACAAGGGTTTTCTGCAGTTTGGCAAGGCCCAGGCGCGAAGTCTGCACGCCGTCCCTGTTGGTAACGTCAACTATATAAATAATTTTTTCTGACATACTTACCCCTGTATTACCATGATAATACATTATAGAAAATTATTTAATATATTTTTTAATTTCCCTGCGTAAAAGAAAGAAAGTTATGACGGACACTACCCCGTCCGCCGCGGGGCCGGAAATAAAAACGCCGTAAAGGCCCATAAAAAGCGGCAGTATTATTATAAGAGGAATTAAAACTAAAATCTGCCTTGACAAAACCAGAATAAGCGCTTTGACAGGCTGCGCCGTGGCCTGGAAAAACGTTCCGCCCACCACCTGAAAACCGACGAGAGGCACAAACATGTTAAAAGTTCTCAGCGCGTGAGACGCAAGTTTTATAAGCGCCTCGTCCCCGCTGAACACGTGCGCCAGCTGGCGGGCAAAAAGCATAATCAAAATAAAACTGCCGCACGTGATAAACGTAGCCCATTTTATGCCGGTCCGCAAAAACTGTATCATGCGTTTGTGGTAACGCGCGCCGTAATAATAACCCAAAATAGGCTGCAGCCCCTGGGCTATGCCTATGACCGGCATTATCGTCAGAGTGTTGACGCTGGTCACTATGCCCATAGCCGATATCGCCAAATCCCCGCCGTAGTGCACAAGCGTTAAATTTAAAATTATATTAAGCGCGCATATGGCGGAATTCATTACAAACTGAGACGAGCCTATCGCCGCAATCTGCTTAACTATTTTAAAAACCGGAACTAAATATTTTGCGCGTATTCTGTAACGCGCTTTGGGGTTAAGGAAATGGAACAGCGTCCATGTCATGGAAATTGACTGTGATAATACCACGGCGAGCGCCGCGCCTTTCATGCCCCAGTGAAAACCGAAAATAAAAAGCGGCCCCAGAATGCAGTTCATCACCGCGCCGATTATCATGGTAAGCATGGCAAGCTTGGGCCTGCCCGTCGCGCGCAGCATATTGTTCATGCCCATGGCAATGCCCTGCACAGGCGCGCCGAGAAGGAGTATGTTCATATAATCCCTTGCCAGCGGCAGTACGCTCCCGCTTGCGCCCAGCAGACCGAGCAGCGGCGTTAAAAACATTCTCCACGTAAAAGCAACGGCGGCGGTAAGCAGAACAATCATGGTAAGAGTATTGCTCAAAACATGTTCCGCTTTATTATAGTCTTTGCGGCCCAGGCTTATTGAAAATAAAACGCTGCCGCCCACGCCGGCCA
>JAIRUU010000112.1 GCA_031254225.1 Candidatus Elusimicrobium euhamitermitis | reverse complement strand
CTATTGCGTCGCAGCGTAGCGGAGACGAATGCCCCGTACGGGATTTCCCTCCGGTCGTTTTCCTGACGGCAAAAGCCAGCGGGCCGGGCCGCGCGGTTTTTGCCTTTCGGTTTGGCTGGCGCCAAACGCTCAAACAAAAACATCGCTCCGGCCTTTCAAATCCCGACGCAACACCGCGCAGGCGGTGTTGCTTACGGGGCAAATAAAAAAGCCGCCAAATTTTTGGCGGCTTTTTTATTTGCCCCGTACGGGATTTGAACCCATATTTCCGGCTTCGGAGGCCGGCACTCTATCCAGTTGAGCTAACGGGACATATTTATATATTATATATATATTTCTGACGTAAATATTAGATATTTTATATTAAATGTATTAATAAAATAATATAAAGGTCCTATATCAAAAATAGGTCTTTTGGCCCTTGCGTTTTTAACTGAAAAGAACAATACTTAGGGTAACAAAGGGTAACGCGCATTTTAAAAAATATTTTCTTAACGGATAATACAATGCGAAAAAATAATATTTCTGATATTATAAAAAAATTTACGGCGGCCGCGGTCAGCGCAAGCCTGCTGTTTTCCGTTTGTCCGGCGGAACTGCTTGCCGGCACGCCGCAGTTTGAAAAGCAGGCCGCGGAGACGCTGCGGCAGATTTCCGCCGAGCAGAAACACTATCAGGACATGATAAAGAGGGAGGAGCAAAAACAGTCGGACTATTACAGAAGTTCTAAAAGAGAAAGCGGAGTAAAACGTTATAATTCTATGCTGCCCGGCGTGGGCGTCAAAAAAATGTTAATGACGGACTCACAGACACAGAAGTATATTGAAGTGCTTAAATACGACGACAAATTAAGAAAAGACGACGTTTTCAGACGCGCGGAAGAAATAAAAAACACGCTTCTTGAGTGGGAAGAAAACCCCGAAGATGCCGCAAACCAGGGCCCTTACACTTTTGAGGAATTTCAGGCAAAATATAATCAAAGCGTAAAAGAGCAGGAGAAAAAACTTCTCGCTCAGATAAATAAATTTGAAGAAGATCAAAAAAAGGATATTGAAGAAAAGAGCGCCGCTTACGCCCGGTATAATGAATACACTCCGCAAATGGTCGCGTCCTGGCGGTCTATTATAGAAAGCTCTTTAAGCAAAGCCGTCTCGGAAATGAAGCAGGATTTGGCGTCCGCAAAACAAAATAGTCTCTCAAAAGTCCAGCCAGAATACCGGAAATACAGCGAAGATTTTAAAACTGAAAGCAGTATGCAGGAACAAAGATTTTTTGAAGCTCTCAAAGCTCTTGTCCAGGAGCTTATGGACCTCTTTAATAAATACCCCGAAAAAATTGAGCCGTATGTAATTGAACTCTCTCCCGTCTTGTTGGTCGCCGACGGGCAGCAGAATATAGTTTTTACCCGGGCGCAGAAAGATATGCTTCTCAGGCTTTATAAGAACTTCATCAAAACCAAAGACGAAGACTGCGACAAATGGGGCATATGCGACCTGCAGGTAAACGCGCTTTCCGGCATAGGAATGTTAGGCAAATACAGCGATGACGCAAACGCAATAACCGACTTTATTGAAAGCCATGAGAAAGACCCCGCTTATTCCAAAATTCTTATTACCGGCGCCGCGGCCCTTCTGGCCATGGACGATTACGGCAGGCTTAATTCTTATCTTGAAAGAGTGTCCCGCAGGGAAAGCAAAACTGATTTTGACATGTTAAGCTTTTCAAATTCCACGGATGCTTACAACGTAAGAAACGGAAATTACCTCGGGGAAGTCAGCAAATACGCCGCGTACCGCGAGAACGGCGGCCTTGATAACGCCTACACGCAGATTGCCATAATGCTTGCACAAAAGAATACGCAGGGCAGCCTTTCCATATTAGAAAATCAAGGCGTAAACAAATGCGCCGTGTATACGGTATATGAGGATTCTGATTCTAAACAGCCTGACCAGATGCGTATGGCGGCAGATCCTTTATATACCGGAGCGGTAGTGGCAAATACTATATATAACACTAAAAAGCAGCAGAAAATAGAATGTTACGGCATACTGCCTTTCCTGGACGGCGCGCTTTTGTCGGGGCTCAGCGGGGCGGATAAATACGACCCGCCTTATTCCGTCGCGGGCCAGCAGAATATGTGGCAGGCCGGCTTGACTACGGTAACGCCGCAAGAGGCTGCAAATTCCCAGCGCGCGGCGCAGAATATGAAATGGGCTTTCAGCGCGTACGCGGCGGACAGAAAAATCAGCAAAGAAGCCGCCCTCGCGCTTTACATAATTAATCAGGACATGGGGGATTTAGACGTCCAGTCCGAACAGTATATTGACGAGCAGCTGTACGCAAAATATAAAAACGAACTTTCCTCCCCGGGCCTTTTAAACGAATTTGCAATAATAAAAGATTTGCCCGCGAATATACAGAAAAAAAATTCAAGACTGGCGGCCGCTAAAATAAGAAGCAAAATAGCCGCGGGCGCGGACATAGCCGTAACTGCCTGGTGTTTGTACGATATGTCAAAGCTGGCGGTAAAAGGCGGCAGGGCGGTAACTAAATTAATATCCGGCGGCGGCAGCAAAGCCTGGAGGATAGCCGAAGTTCTCTATTACGGCCGCGGCGGAAATACCGTCCGCAAAATGGCTTTTTTGAGGGAAAACGTCGCGATGTATAAAAAAGTTTTTGCCGGCCGCAAAAATCCTTCTCTTATTGTAAAAGTCGGCGAGCGCATTAGAAACGGTATGGAGCCGGTGTTTTTAGAACAGTCAAAACAGTACGGCGCTCTGCCGTATAAAACCGGCCCGAGAAGTTTGGACGGCGCGCTGAAACCGGATAATGTTGAAACTATTTTGAAACATACTTCTTTTAACGGCGAAGAATTTATAATAGACAGCCGGTCCGTGTACAAAGAAATTAACGGAGCCAAAAATCTTGAGAGTGATATTATAGGCGTTGAAAAAGTTTTAAAAGACGGGATAAAAAATACTCCGGAGAAATTCGGCAAATACTCTATGTCCGCGCGGCCAATTACCGGTTCCGGCGCCGTCTCAAAAAGACCCGTTCTCAACAATCTAAAAACAAATTATAACAATTTTTTGGGAAATGAAATTTTGGCGAGCGATGCCGAAAAAGCTTTACTCTCTGCGGGCGTTGCCAATCTTGAAACTGCGGAAAATTTTGCCGCCGGTATCAGAAATTCCGGCGCCTTGCCGTTAAAAGCGGCAAAATATTCGGACAAATTGCTAAATACAAAGTTTGCCAGAGGGGAAGCAAACCATCTTAAGCTGTTTAATATTTACAAAAAAACGCATGAAACCACAAATGGAGAGAAAGTTCTTTTGGAAGAACCCGTCAAAATTGAGAAAACAGTAAAAGGCGTAAGAGTTCTGTTAGACGAACCCATTAACGGCATTAACCATTCTTTTTGGGACTGGCGTATTTTTGACCCCTTGAAAGATACTAAATTTATAAAAAACAAAAGACTTCCCAATATCTCAAGCGTGGCGCTGAACCAAGAAACGGGATTTTTAGAATTTGTCGGAACAAACG
>JAIRUU010000088.1 GCA_031254225.1 Candidatus Elusimicrobium euhamitermitis | reverse complement strand
AAAGCTGCGGCTCCTGGAAAACCGTCCGGTAAATTTTACGAAGAGCAGGTAACAAAAGAAATTGTAAATTTAGTCTCAGAAAAAACCGGATATCCGCAGGATATGCTTGAACTTGATTTAGACATGGAAGCGGACCTGGGCATAGACACGGTAAAACAGGCTGAACTTTTTGCGGCGATACGTGAAAAATATTCCATAGCGCAGGCAGAAGGCGGCGGTGTACAATTAAAAGATTATCCGACGATACGCAGCGTAATAGGTTTTGTAATAAACGGCCCTGTAGCGGCTCCAGCTCAGGCGGCCTCGCCCGCGCAATTTGCCGCGGAACCGGAAACTGCTCCCGCGCCAAAACCCGCGCCTGCGCCGGCAGCGCCCGCTCATGCGGCGCCCGTTGCTCCGGCGCCGAAACCGGTTGTTGAAGAAAAATCTTATCACGGCGAAAATTGTCATAATAAAAAATTAAGATATGTCCCTACTTTAGTAGACGCGCCGCTTACGGAAGAAAGCGAACGTCGTCTTTCAACCGAGCGTCCCGTTTTGATTTTTGCGGACAGCGCGCCGCTGATTAAAGCTTACCAGGAATGGTTTAAAGAGCGTAATATTCCTACGCACGTGTTTACCACGCTTAAAGCGCGCAGCAAAAACACGACGATTGTAAACTGGGACAGCACCGAAGAGACCGAGTCTGTTTTGCGTCAGTATCAGACGGAAAACCCGGGAATGCAGGGCATGGTTTATTTGCTCGGCGCGTCGCTTAAAAAGTTTGACAAGAAAAATAACCCGCACGCCGAACTTGTAAAACACGTCATGCCGCTTTTTCTCGCGCTCAAAATTTTTGCGCCGGATTTGTCCAAGCGGGAAGACGCGGACACGTTTTTTACGGTTAATCTCAAAGTGGACGCTTCTTTCGGTTACGCCGCCAGAGAAGCTATTAACCCGACGGTGGGCTCTTTGTCCGGCGCGGTGCAGTGCTTCCGCAAAGATATGTTTGAAATTACGGGCGGCTGCGTGAGCAAGTTCCTGGATTTTGAACCGGAAGATACTCCCGAAGACATGGCAAGCCGCACGATGTTTGAAATTTTACGCGGAGACATGCGCTTTATGATTTCCTATAAAGACGGCCGCCGGTCCACCATTCTTTCTATCCCGACGCGTCTTGACCGCGGCGTCAAAAATTTTGACCTTGCGGGCAAAACAATAGCGTTTACCGGCTGCGGCCGCGGCATAGGCTCGCTGCTCAGCCAGAAAATCGCGGCGCAGTATAAGAGCAAAATCATAGTGCTTGACATTATAGGAATATCAGAAAAAACGCCGCTCTGGGCCAGCATGAACGAGACTGAACTTGCCGCGCTCAAAAACCAAATCTGGGCGGATTTAAAAGCCAATACCGAGATTAAAGCCACGCCCGTTCTTTTAGACCGCGAGTTTGGTAAAATAAGAGATTCTATCACGTTATATAAAAATCTTGAAAAATTAAGAGAGCTGGGCAGCGAGGTTGAGTATTACCAGTGCGACGTTATGAACGGCACGCAGATGAAAGAAGTGGTAACCAAAATCAAAGCCAAGGGCGGCAGGGTAGACGGCTTAATTCACTTCGCCGGCCTTGAAAGAAGCAAACTTGTGACGGATAAAACGCTTGAAGAGTTTTTCAGAATCTTTGACGTAAAAGCCACAAGCGGCGCGGCTTTCCTGGCGCTTAATCTGGTTAAGGACAGCGGTTTTTACGCTTTTGCTTCGTCCATAGCCGGCAAGTACGGCAACCTCGGCCAGAGCGATTACGGCAGCGCTAACGATTACCTTGCAAAACTTTCCATATCGCTGCATAATCAGGGCATGCGCTCCATAAGCATAGCCATGAGCGCGTTTTCAAATATCGGCATGGGCATAAGGCCGGGCGTGGAAACTTTCCTCAAATCCAACGGAGTTGAATTTGTGGACCCGCAGGACGGCATGCAGATATTCCTTGATGAAATAGTCTACGGCAAAATACCGGAGATTGTTTTGACGGACAACCTGGGCAAGCTTGACTGGGACAGGCAGGTAAAAACGGACTGGGAAGAAATAGTTGAGGACAGCGGCAATAATATTCCTCCTCCCCCTGCGCCGATTGCAGAGGAGCCGGCTGAAGTTCCGCCCGCACACCACTCGCCCGCGCCCAAAGTCGTGGTCAAAGAGGATCCCGCGGACTTAAAAGAAAACCATTTTCTGGGCGCTATAAAAAAATTAACGGCCGGCGAAAGCATTGAGACGGAAAAAGAATATTCGCTTGAGTCCGACTCATATCTTGCGGACCACGCCATAGAGGGCACGCCTTACGTGCCCGGCGTAATGGGCCTTGAAACTTTTATGGAAGCCGCCGCAAATATGCTTGGCAAAACGCCCAAAGGGCTGGAAGACGTGCACTATTATCTTCCCATAAAACTGCTGCGCAACAGGCCGCAGAAAGTGACGGTAAAAGGCGCGTTTATCAACGGTTACGCCGGCTTTGAAATAGAGTCTGATTTTATAAACAGCAAAGGCGTAAAGATGGGGGACACGCGCCGGCATTTTACCGCCCGCCTGCTTTCAAAGGCGGAGTCAAAATGGGCGGCGGTGAGGGATAATATTAAGCTGACAAATAAAATTATTGTTCCCAAAGAAGAAATTTATAAAAGATATTTCCACGGCCCCAGCTTTCAGGTTTTGGGCGGTATTTTGGACATAGCGGAAAATTCCGTGCTTGCCTTGTATAAAAGGCCGGAGGCCGGACTGTTTGCGGACGGTCCTAAAAAATTGCTGGCGTATCCTCTGCTGGTGGAAGCCGCTTTTCAGGCGTGCGGTTACAGGGATTTGAGCGTTGATAACCGCATGAATCTGCCGGACAGCATAGGCAAATATATCGTCCACGGCAAAGGCCAGAGTCCGGAAACGCTGTACTTGTACGGCATGTATAAAGGTTTAAGCATTGAGGGCAAAAGCATTTACGACGCGTTTGTCTTTGACGAAGATATGAATTTATGGATTGAGCTGTCGGATTATTACGGCATAGGGCAATAAGAACTTGTATAAATATTTGATAGTTTCTCTTGCGGAAATGCCGCCGGTTGAGCAGTTTTTAACCGCGTCCGAAATGCGGCGTTACGAAAGTTTTAAAATAGACAAACGCCGCAACGACTGGGCTTTGGGGCGTTACGCTTTAAAAAAACTGCTTAAAGAGCAAACCGGCCTGGATTTTAAAAGATGGACTGTGGATACGGCGGAAAGCGGCGCGCCTTTCGCGCTCAGCGACGGTAAGACGACAAACCTGAGAGTTTCAATATCGCACAGCAACGGTTACGGCGCGGCGTGTTTTTCCCTTACGAACAAAGTGGGCATTGACATTGAACTTATTGAAGAGAGAAGCAAAGCCTGGGCTGAAATGTGTTTTACAAAAACAGAACTCGCGCGCGGCGCGGACGCGGAATATCTGACGGAATTGTGGGCCAAAAAAGAGGCGGTTTCAAAGATATTAAATATAGGCTTAACGGCCGGCTTGCACCAGATGGAATTTGACGGAAACAAAATAAATTTTTACGGCAGACTTGCCGGAACAAAAGACATTAAGGTAGACGTAAACAGAGATTTAAAAAATTTCATAACCGCAATAGCTTTCGGAGGTATTTTATGATGGATATGTTAGGCAGGCCCGAGCACGACGACCAGCAGGAAGCTAAACTTAAAAAAAGCCGTACGCTTACCAAAAACATGCAGAAGTTCAGAAAAGTTTACGGCGAAGCCGTCTCCGGCGGCGGCGCGGAGCGCGTTAAAGCGCAGAAAGCCAAAGGCAAATTTCTTGCGCGCGAAAGAATTAATTATCTTGTAGACCAGGACAGTTTTTACGAAATAAAAACGCTTGTTGAAAGCGACTGCACGGACTTCGGCGTTAAAGACAAACACATTAAAGGCGACGGCGTGATTACCGGTTTTGCGCGCATAGCGGGTAAAGACGTGGCTATTTTCGCGCAGGATTTTACGCAGCTGGGCGGTTCGCTGGGCAAAGCGCACGCGCATAAGATAGCGTCGCTCATGGACATGGCGCTTGAGGCAAAAGTGCCGCTCATCGGTCTGCTTGATTCCGGCGGCGCGCGCATACAGGAAGGCGTTGAAAGTCTGGACGGGTACGGCGATATTTTTTACCGCAACGTCAAAGCTTCGGGCGTGATACCGCAGATTTCCGTCATACTCGGGCCGTGCGCGGGCGGCGCGGTTTACTCGCCGGCTCTTACTGATTTTATTTTTATGGTGGAAGGCATAAGCCATATGTTTGTCACCGGCCCCAGCGTCGTAAAAAGCGCTACGGGCGAAGAAGTTGATTTTGACACCCTCGGCGGCAGCGCGGCGCACGGCGAAAAAAGCGGCGTATGTCACTTTGTGGCAAAAAGCGAGCAGGACTGCTTCAGACAAGTGCGCGAACTTCTGGACTTTCTCCCCCAAAACTGTTTTGAGAAACCCGCCGCAACCACTACGCAGGATCCTGCGACGAGAAAAACTAAAGTTCTTGAAAGCATTTGCGAAATTGAGCCCGGCAAAAGTTTCCGCGTGCAGCACGTTATCTGGCGGCTTGCGGATAATTACGAGTTTTTTGAAGTGCACATGAATTATGCCAAAAACGTTACCGTCGGTTTTATGCGCATGGGCGGCGAGGTTGTGGGCGTGGTGGCCAACAATCCGGCCTATCTCGGCGGCGCGCTGGATATTAACGCGAGCGACAAGGCCGCGCGCTTTGTCCGCTTCTTAAATAATTTTAATATTCCTATACTTACTCTTGTAGACATCGGCGGTTATCTGCCGGGCGTTGAGCAGGAGCACGGCGGCATTATCCGCCACGGCGCAAAACTTTTGTACGCTTATTCCGAGGCTAGCGTTCCGAAGATAACTCTTGTTATGCGCAAAGCTTACGGCGGCGCGTATATAGCGATGAGTTCAAAATATCTGGGCGGGGATTTTAATTTTGCGTTTCCCAGCGCGGAAATAGCCGTCATGGGCCCGCGCGGCGCGGTGGAAATTCTGTATTCCAAAGAACTTAAAAACACGCCCGAAGATAAAGTTGAAGAACTGCGCGAAAAGCTGACCGCCGAGTACCGTGAAAAATTTGCAAGCCCGTACCAGACGGCGTCAACAGGCTCTATTGACGAAGTTATTGAGCCCGCATTTGCGCGTGAAAAAATTATCCGCGCGCTGCGTATTTTGAAAAATAAGCGGGACCCTAAAGAAAATCCCAAAAAAGGCAATATTCCGCTTTAGCCGTTTTATTCGCAAGGCATTTGCGTAACGGGTTACGCAAATGCCTTGCTGTTTTTGACATCTTTCCCCTCGCCCCTTGCGGGAGAGGGGTTGGGGTGAGGGGTAAGCTTTAGTGGGGGAAAAAGTTCCATGGTTACGCCGAGTTTTCTCAACTGGAACAGCGCATATATTTGTGTACATGTTGTGTACAAAACCCTCACCTGTGTCCTCTCCCTCTGAGGGAGAGGAAAAAAGATTGGAAGATACATCACTAATATAGACGGAGTTCTAATAAATGGACATAAGCAAATATCTTGAAGAATTTAAAAATTTAGAGGCCGAAATGTCGTCGGGTAATCTGTCGGGCGCGGATTTGCAGAAAAAATCCAAGCGCCACGCTTTTCTGCGTCCGATAGTTGAAAAGGGACTTGAACTTGAAAGCGCGTTAAAAGGAATTAAAGACGCGCAGGAAATTATCAAAGACGGCTCGGACAAAGAAATGTCGCAAATGGCCGCGGAAGAAATTGAAAAACTGCAGGCCAAAACGCCGCGGCTTGAGGCGGAACTGCGCGTCCTCGTAATTCCGCCGGACCCTAATGATTACAAAAATATTTATCTTGAAATACGCCCGGGCGCGGGCGGGGACGAAAGCTCCATTTTCGCGGCCGAAATGCTGCGCGTCTACCAGCGTTTTGCGGAAAGCAGAGGATGGAAAACTGAAATTTTGGAATATACTCCGACAGGCATGAAAGGCTGCAAATACGCCAGCATGTTTATAAAAGGGGACGGGGCGTATTCCTGGCTGCGTGACGAAGCCGGCACCCACCGCGTCCAGCGCGTGCCGGACACCGAGGCCAGCGGCCGCGTCCACACCTCCACGGTTACCGCCGCCATAATGCCGGAGGCGGAAGAGGTGGACATTCAGATTAACCACGCGGATTTGGAACTTGAAACCTGCCGTTCCGGCGGCGCGGGCGGGCAGAACGTCAATAAAGTTGAAACCGCTGTGCGTATTATTCATAAACCGACGGGCGTGGTCGTAAGCTGCCGCGAGGAGCGCAGCCAGGGCGCCAACCGCGAAAAGGCGATGAACATGCTGCGCGCCAAACTTTACCAGATGGAAGAAGAAAAAAGAAATAAAGAAATTTACGATGCGCGCAAAAGCCAGGTCGGCACCGGCGACAGAAGCGAAAAAATACGCACTTATAACTTCCCGCAGTCCCGCGTGACTGACCACAGAACGGACAAGAACTATCATAACCTGACGGAAATCATGGAAGGCCGCATAGACGAAATTCTGGAAGACCTGCGCAAACTGCGCCTTGAAGAAAAACTTAAAAATCTGAGCTTGTAAAAAATACCGGCTTTAATTTATAAAATAATTTCCGCCGCAGATTATTTTTTGAATTTTATTTTGGTTTTTATTTGCGTTGTGGAAATATACGGCGTGCGCGGAAGATAAACTACTTTACAATATTTTTTTAAAAAATCAAATTTCCCATCCCAGTCATGTCCCATGACAAAAACATCCGCGTTATATTTTTTAACATCGGAAATTTTTTGCTCCCAGAATTCTTCGGGGATAACTTTATCAACGTAGCGTATGGCTTCTAAAATTTTTTTGCGGTCTGAATAGTTGAGAACAGCTTGTTTATGTTTTTCTGCATTAAATTCATCAGTGGAAAGACCAACTATAAGAATATCGCCGAGTTCTTTTGCGCGGCGCAATAATTCTATATGTCCGGTATGCAGTAAATCATAAGTGCCGTAGGTTAAAATAGTTTTCATAATGCGTGCTTTCTATATAAATAATAAAACGTTGGTCATGTGTTTATCTGGTTTTCAAATGCCGCCTTTCCAGTATGTCATATGGAAACGACATATAACCCGAAGTGTATTCTTGTTTTAGTAAAAAATCAGGATTTGCAGGCAGCATAAATTCTTCACCTTCAAATACTCCATATTTTAAAGGGAAAATATCATTATATTTTGCAAGCATTATATTGCGCGGGCAGGCATGATAAGCGCCGAGAGAGTTTATTAAAATATATTTTTCTTCGCGTTTGTCAGCGTCAATTATATAGTGTTTCAAAATTTCATCATTTTTTGCCCGCGTATTATTTCTTTTGTTTTTATCATAATTTTTTCTTATTTCAGACAATTCTTCGCTTGAAATAAATTTAACAGGATAGGATAAAAAAATATCCATAAATACATTTCCTTTTTCTATTTTTATTGATGTGCTTCCATTGTCTTTAATGCTGAAAGGAAACGTATTTTTATTTAATAATGCTTTGAATTTATCATAATCCCGCGGCAACATGGAAATGTCAATATCGTCGTCCCATGGAATAAATCCTTTATGCCGCACCGCGCCCAAAAGCGTCCCGTAATCAAGCCAATAGTTTATTTTATATCGGAACATGACTGCTGAAACTTCTTTCAACAAGGCAAGCGTTTGCAGCTGATATTCGCGCGTTCTGCCGGTGGCCGGTTTTATTTTTGAAGTTTCAAAAATATTTTCTAGCATAAGACTGGATTTAAAATCAATATTTTCAAGTTTTTTTGTTCTTAGCAGGGAGTACTCTTTTATGATATTCATGGCGGCAATTATAAAAACCAGCAGTGCCGCTGCGGTTAACCATAATTTAAGCAGCAATGTCTGTGTTATTAGCAATAATAAAGCTGCATAAACGGCTATTTTATATTTCTTTTTTATCATATAATTTGCTCTACGTTTGTCGGATTTGTTCTTAGCCCGCATTGTTTCTGTTTCTTAATTAATTTTTAGGCAAATAAAAAAGCGACGTTTACCTTAGGCAATTCCAATAACCCGTTAGTAATCGTCGCTTCCGTCCATACAATAAAGTACGGACAAGAATAAACGATTATTTTTGGATTGGAATTTGCCATGCGGATTACTCCGCCAAGCTCTGCGCAAGCCTTTCCTTGCGCTTCCTAAAATAATCTGATTCTTGTATAGTTAAAATTTTTATAGTATAAGCCGCGTTTACGGCTTTTATGTTTTTGTTTCTCCTTGCACAAATATTAATATAGTTAAATACTACCAAACAATGAATTGACATTGCAAATTTGCATCGGGTACCTGTTAGAGGTATGTGTTTTAGACTAATACTGGCAGTTTTTCAAACGCCGCCTTAAAAGACTGAAAATCAAAATCTTCTTTAACGCCGGTAAAAACAACATGAGCCGCGGGATTGTCAGGCAGATAATGTTTGTTGTTGTGGCAGTAAAAAGCAACGGTCGGTTTTTTATAGCCTGAGGCTATGTGCGCGGCCGCCGTCTCGGTAGTTACGACGCAGGCGGACATTTGCGTAAGACTTATAAGCTCCCAAATATTTTTTGTTTCCTTAAAATAAACGCTTTCCGCGGGCGGCAGATTTTTTATAAATTCCCTGTGTTTAGGCATGTACGGCACAAGGGTTTTTAAACATTTCGCGCGCAGAAAGTTTATTAAGACAATGCAGTTTTCACGGCTTATTGTCCTAGCCTCTTTAGAGGCAAAAGGATTGAAAAGTACAAAATCTGACAAATTATTTTCTCTCAAATATTCCGCAATATCCGCGTCCGGCTCAGAAGGCAGATCAAGAGACGCGTCAGGCCGTTCAATGCCTATGGCGCGCAGAGTCAGGGCTTCGGCGCGGTTTCTGTATTCGTCGGGGATTTCTTTTTTAAACGGAGTTATAAGCTTTGCGTTCTTGCGGACAGTTTTTAAAAATAAATTCCAGCTTGGGTAATTTATTGTGGAAGAATCCACTACAAAATCATAATTGTTTTTTCTTAAGTTTATAGCCAGTAAAAAAAGTTCCGGTATGCGCTGGTGTTTGCGCAGAACAGTTCTTATCGGCAGGCGGTACAGAGCGGAAATATATTGGCAGCCTTCCAAAAATAAAAACGCCGCGCCGAAAGAGACCGCGTCAATCTGCGCGTCGGGATAATATTTTTTTATTTCGCGCGGAAGGCAGGAGGAAAGCGCCGCGTCCCCCAAAGCGCCCTCCGGCCGGCAGAGAAGAATTTTAATGTTTTTATTCAGCATTTAAGAAGTATATAATTTTAATAGTTACGGCAATTTATTTTTTGAAAAACGGCCCGAGCAAATTTTGGTATTTCAAAAGCGTTTCCCGTTTGTGCGCGGCCAGATTTAAACTTTTTTGCGCGGCCCGCGCCGCCAGTTTTTCTACCGCTTTAAGCGCGTCTTCCGCAGGAGTATCCAAAGATATTTTTTCGCCCAGAAAGCCGTCCGCGGTTTCGCCGCGCCAGTCGTGCGCAATTACCATGCCTGGAATTCCGAGCGATGCGCACATCCCCACCGCGTGCACGCGCGGCGAAATTACAAGGTCAAACTGTTTATATATTTCTTTGTAAGCCGCGGCGTCATAAGAATAAAATATTTGTCTGCCGCCGAAAAGTTTATGCGCGTATGGAAGTTCGTCTATATAGTGGCATACTATGCACACTTGCGCGGTTTTAAATTTATTTATTACCGCGTTAAAAAATTCAGACTGGTAAACGTAGATTTTAGGGTTAATGCCGTTTGAAGCCGGCGTCATGTCCGACGAAACGGCAAAAGCGAGCGCTATTTTTTTTACCTCTTTCACTTCCTTTTCGCATGAAACGCCCGTGGAGAAAAGCGCCGGACACGGCATATAAACCGCGCCGGGCGCCGCGGGGCTTAACAAAGACGGCGCGCGCACCGTAAAAACGGCGGCGTTTTGTATTACGCTCAAAACGTCTTTATCTTTTGACGAAGGTTTGCTGCCTATGCCCAAAAACGCGCACGGGATATTTTTTTCTTTTATAGCGAGGTACATACTTTTTAGCCTTGGGGAATCAAACTCGGGGCTGCCCGCAAAAACAGCGTAGTCTATAAACGATGGGTCAGTGTCGTCTTTAAAAGAATTGTCTTTAAAACCCAGACGCAAAAAAGCGTTAAGTTTTTCAGAAGAGAGAAATTTTGATTTTACGTTTTTCCTGAACGGATTAAGATAAGCTTTCAGAGGCCTGACTTCGGGATTTCTGTTAAAGAGAACAGAATTGAATTCCACGCCGAGAGAACGGATTATATTTTCACAGCCGAAGAGAATAAATTCGTCGCCCGGGTTCCACTGGCGCGTGGCGGAAAAAAGAATATTTTTTATTTTATTTGCCATAATAACTCCGGAGCGCGGTTTTATCTTCTATAGTTATCTTACAAAATATACAAAACCATGTAATGACGTTACAAAAAAGACTTTTGCAAATGTAACTGGAATTAAGTATTATAAAAAAAGCTCGGTTTTATCAGGTTGGGAAAATAAAAAAGTTTTTACGGGGATTCTTGTGAAGAAAATATTAAAAAAATTTAAAAATATGCTGCTTAACAAAAAAAATAAACCGCCTGAGATTAAAAATATGAATCTGTCTTTTAACGGCAGCGCGTATCCAGTTATCAGCGTCGGCAAATATTCGCACTCCAACGGGACGTTTATACAGTGCTGGGACCCTTCAATAAAACTTACCATAGGCAGTTTTTGCTCCATAGCGCAAAATACGCATATAATCTGCGGGGGCGAGCATGACGCGCACTGGGTATCAACTTACCCGTTTATCCCGCGTCACAAAATTAAACGCCTGGAGCACCTGTCTACAAAAAAACATAAAGGCGATATCGTAATAGGCAATGACGTCTGGATAGGCGCAAACGCCGTTATATTGTCAGGCGTTAAAATAGGGAACGGGGCGATTGTGGCCGCGGGCGCGGTCGTCGTTAAAGACGTGCCGGATTACGCAGTTGCGGGCGGCGTGCCGGCCAAAGTTATAAAATACCGTTTTTCCGAAGATATAATAAAAAAATTAAGCGAGATTAAATGGTGGAATTGGGATTTGGATAAAGTGCTTGAAGCCGTTGAATATATGCCTGACCCCGAGGTTTTTGTTAAAAAATATTACGTAAAATAAAAATTTTTATTATTTCTGTTTGTCCCGCGCGCGGCAGATATTTTGCGCGGTTAAAATATCCGCGGGATAGGTTATTTTTATATTTGAATCATCTCCCGGCACGACGTAAACCGGCGCGAGTTTGAAACGAAGCACAAGCCCGCAGTCGTCCGTAACCGAGGCAAGGTTATTTTTAAGCGCAAGTTCGTGCGCTTTTTTTATTATCTCAAGTTTAAAAGCCTGCGGCGTCTGGCAGCGCATAAGAGAGCCGCGCTCAAGCACGCTCTCAACCGTGTTATTTTTATTAATTTTTATGATTGTATCCGCGCTAGGCACGGCGGTGCCCGCGGCTTTATATTTTTTTAGCGCGTTTATGCAGTCCGTAATAATGCGCGCCGTCACAAAAGGCCGCGCAGCGTCGTGTATTAAAATGTTTGCGCGGGGGTTTTCAACCTCGGAAATTCCGGCGTAAGCGCTTTGCTGCCGCGTTTTGCCGCCAGGTATTATTTTAATAACTTTTTTGTATTTATTTTTGGAAACTATTTTCTTGCATTTTTCCAGATATTGCGGCGCGGACACTAAAATTATTTCATCAATTCCGTCGTGGTTTTCAAACGCGTCAATGCCGCGCTCCAGCACCGTGCGCCCGTTAATAAGCGCAAATTGTTTGGGTATTTTAAGCCCGCTTCTGGCGCCCGCGCCAGAAGCCAGAATAATTGCGCGGTTATTGTATTTTTTCATCAGCTTCCCTGAAGGCGGAAATCATGTTTTGCGCGCTCATGAAAAAACGGTTAAACGGCGCGTGCTTTCTCATGCACTCGTCGTTAGACAGCTGTCTGGCGTACAAATGTTTTTTTGAAACGGCAAAAAAAGTGGTGTTAAAAAGTTTTGCGGGCGGCAGCGTTTTGACTATGTCCATGCGGTGGGAAATTTTTGCGGCCGCTTCCAGCATATCCGTTAAAGACGGGTGCAGAGTTTCCTTGTCCGGCGTGCCGAGGAACCCGCCCAGGCCGCTGGGGGAATTATTTTCAAAATACATGCTTGCGTCTTTTAACGTGGAGCAGGCTATAAAAATATTTTTAATTACGTTATTTCCGTCGTACATGCAAAATTCTATGCCGGCTATTGAAATTTGGTTTTCGCCCAGAACGGGGAACTGCGCTTTAGCGTCCGCAATAGTGTCATACAGCCAGAAATGTCTCATATTTCTGTAAGCGGTGTTCATAAATTAACCTCTCTTACTTATAAATATATAAAATAATTATATGAAAAATACGGTAACAGATGTTCTTAAATCCGGCGCGCAAAAACTTGCGGCCGCGCATATTGACGAAGCGCAGGCCAACGCCGAGTTTTTGCTCGGAGCCGTGTTAAACCGTCAGCGCACGTGGCTGAGTTTTAACGGGGCCGCGCAAATACGCGACGAAGAAATAAACCGCTATCAAGCGGCGCTTGACGTGCGGATAAAGGGCGTGCCGCTGGCTTATATTACCGGAACGCAGGATTTTTGCGGGCATACTTTTTTTGTTGACGAAGACGTTTTGATTCCGCGGCCTGAGACGGAAGAACTGGTTGAAAAAACAATTAAAAAATTACAAAATCCGCGCCGGCTGCTTGATATGTGCGCGGGCAGCGGCGTTATAGCGTGCACGCTTGCCATGAAGTACCGGAACGCGGAAATTATCGGCGCGGATAATTCGCCCGCCGCGCTTCTGACGGCGCAGAAAAACGCGGATAAATTTAAGCTGCTCGTGCAGTTTATTTACGGGGATTTATTTGAAAATATTTTCGGCGTTTTTGACGCGGTTATTTCCAATCCTCCGTATATTGCGTCCGGCGATATTGAGGGGTTAAGCAAAGAAGTTAAATTTGAGCCGCGCGCCGCGCTTGACGGCGGGCCGGACGGGCTTGACGTTATAACGCAAATCATTTTATACGCTCCGGATTTTCTTGAGTCAGGCGGCCTGCTTGCGCTTGAGTTTGGCATAAATCAGGAGGAAAAAATAAAGGCAATTTTTGATAAAAATATTTGGGATAATATAGTTATAGAAAAAGATTTTGCAGGCATACGCCGTTTCATTTTTGCGAGGAAAAAATAACTTATGGACAGATTTATAATTAAAGGCCCCGTCAGACTTAAAGGTGAGGTGGAAATAAGCGGCTCAAAAAACGCGTCCCTGCCGATTTTAATGGCGACATTGCTTACCGACGAGCCTTGCATACTCGCGCGGGTGCCTGACCTGCGCGACGTGCGGACGACCTTTAAACTGCTTGCCGAGCTTGGCAAAAATGTTTCTTACGACGGCAATGAGGCGGTCATTACAAGCGCGGGCCCCTTAAAAGGCAGCATTACATATGAATTGGTAAAACAAATGCGCGCAAGTTTCTGGGTCGCGGGCCCTTTGCTCGCCCGTCTGAAACACGCGCAAATACCGCTGCCGGGCGGCTGCGCCATAGGTGTGCGGCCGGTGGATATACATCTTAAAGGGTTTGAAAAGCTGGGCGCGGTCTGCACCACTTTAAAAGGGGATATTTTAATTAAAGCCGGCGAACTTAAAGCCGCAAAAATAGTTTTGCGTTTCCCAAGCGTGGGCGCGACTATAAATATTATGATGTGCGCCTGTCTCATCCCCGGCCGCACCGTCATAGAAAACGCGGCGAAAGAGCCTGAAGTTGACGATTTAATTGCCGCCTTAAAATCAATGGGCGCGGATATTTCCGTTGACGCGCAGGGCCGCATTATTATAGAAGGCAAAGAAACCCTGGGCGCTATGAAACACGCTGTAGTGGCGGACAGAATTGAAACCGGCACTTTCGTCATTGCCGCGGCGGCGGCGCGGGGGGACGTAATTGTAAAAAACTGCGTGCCTGCGCATAATGAAATTTTGATTGAAAATCTGGTTGAATCCGGCTTTGAAGTCGTCGCGGGGGATGGGTTTATACATATTAAATATAAAGACGGCGTGGAGTTAAAGCCCGTCGGCGTACGCACCATGCCCTACCCGGGTTTTGCCACTGATTTGCAGGCGCCTTATATGGCGCTTCTGTGCACGCTCCCGGGCGTAAGCGACATTACGGAAGATATTTTTGAAAACCGTTACATGCACGCGCCGGAACTTGTGCGCATGGGCGCGGATATTACGATAGAGAAAACCATGGCGAAAATAAAAGGCGGCGCGCCGCTTTCAGGCGCTAATGTCATGGCGTCTGACCTGCGCGGCGGCATAGCGCTGGTTATTGCCGCCCTCTGCGCGGGCGGCGAAAGCGTGATAGACCGCGTTTATCATATAGACCGCGGCTATGAAAATATAGAAAAAAAGTTTGCGGGTTTAGGCGCAAAAATAAAAAGGTATAACCCTGAAAAGCAGTAATTTTATGTCCTTTGAAACGCTTCACAAAGAAATTTTAAAAAGACATTACACCATTAAAAAAGAGCAGAATTTGGACGCAATAAAAGCTGCTCTTTTTGCTTTGGGCAATCCGCAGGATTGTTTTAAAACCGTGCACGTTGCCGGCACAAACGGCAAAGGTTCCGTCTGCGCTATGATGGCAAATATTCTGGCTGCGGCAGGTTATAAAACGGGCCTTTTTACGTCGCCGCATCTGATAAGTCCGCGCGAACGGATACAGATAAACGGCAAAAATATTTCCGCGCGCGCGTTTGAAAATGCTATAAAAAAAGTTTTGCTCGCGGAGCAAACCCCGCTTAATTATTTTGAAATTTTAACCGCGGCCGTGTTTTATTATTTTAAAAAAAATAAAGTGGATTACGCGGTTATAGAAGCAGGCATAGGCGGCTTGCTGGATGCTACTAATGTAATAACTCCGTCAGTAAGCATAATAACTTCCGTTGATTATGACCATAAAGATATTTTGGGCAACACGCTGCAAAAAATAGCGGCGCAAAAAGCCGGCATAATAAAACGCGGCGTCCCGTGCGTATGCGGTGAGCTGCCAAAAACCGCAAAAAATGTTGTGATAAAAACCGCGCGCGCGGCAAAAGTGCCGCTGTATTTTGCCGCAAAACCTTCAAATATAAGGTTTGTCCCAAACAAAAATTTAATGCGTTTTACCGTCTCCGGCCGTACGTATGAAAGCGGCATTTGCGGCGCAAAGCAGCCGTTAAACGCCGCTGTCTGCGCGCAAGCCGCAAAATTACTGGCAGTCAAACCCGCGGCAGTAAAAAAAGGACTCAGAACGGCAAATCTTAGAGCCAGATTTGAAATAATAAAAACGCCTAACTCAACTCTTATCATAGACGGCGCGCACAATCCGCAGGCCATGCGCGGAGTTATTGAAAATATTAAACTTGCCGGTTTTAACCCGACGTTAGTTTTTGCCGCCATGAAAGACAAAGATTACCGCAGTATGCTGCAAATACTGCGCGCGCGTTTTAAAAAAATAATTTTTGCCGCTCTGAACAACCCGCGCGCCGCGGTTTTCCCAAACGCCCGCCCGACGCAAGAAATTATAAAACAAGCGTTGTCCGGCGCGCTGGGGAAAAGCGTGCTTTTCACAGGCTCCTTCTATTTAGCCGGCGAAGCGGACAGGCTCATTGACAGACGCTGAATTTTAAAGTTAAATAATAATATATATATACATATGGGGAAATATTATGGATTTGGAAAGCAATGAAAATCTGCCGTCGGACATATCGCATTTTTTAGACCAGTTTGAGAAAGAGAATTCAGAACTTGAACGGGCGTTTACCGCCGGCAAGATGAATTTTTACACCACGCTTGACCCGCAGGACCGCGTTTCCGCGCCAAAAAATACTGACAAGGAAAAAGAGCAGCATTATAAAAAGCTTGAAGAAAAAATTGTTGAGCTTGAGAAAAAATTTGAAAATTCTATACGTGAAAAAGAAATTTTGCTTAACGAACTTTCCAGGACTAAAAACGAAACCGAAAAAGACAAAGGGCGCGACGAATTTTTTAATAATATCGCGATGACCATAGCCAATTTGAGGGACAGCGTTGACCGGCTTAACCGCGCGCAGGGCGCGCCTCAGCGGCCGGTTTTTATGCCGCAGACGGAAATTTACGGCCAGGGTTACTATTACGGCGCGCCGATAGACCAGGCCTCCAAAATCGGCCAGGAAGAAATTTTTAAAGCCCGCCAGGAAGTCCAGAAATATTCCGCGGAGTTAAACAGAACTAAAGACGAGATTACCGCCAGGCAAACCACTATTGAAAGACAGGAACGCGAGCTTGCCGCCCGTAAGGAAGCGGAAGTCAGGCAGGTAAGGGAACTTTCCGCCAAGCAAAGCGTTATTGACAGGCAGAAAGAAGAAATAGCGCTGCAAAACCAGACAATAGCTGCTCAGAAAACCGAAGTCACGCAGCAGAAAATTGACAAAGAAGAAAAAGAACGTTTTATAGAGGGTCTTAAAGAAAAAACCTTGCGCCTTAAAGCGGTAAACACCGCGCTTGAAAAAGAATTTAAACGCGTGCAGGAAGATAAAATGTCCGCCCTTAAAAAATCCGCTGAGCAGGCCAAAGAAATTTTATCCCTGCGCGAACAGCTGACCAAAGCGGAAGAGGGTTTTAAATCATTTGATTTTGAAGGCCGCGTAATTTCAATAAAAAACCAGTACCAGCAAAAAGTCAGCAAACTGGAAACGCAGCTGCAGGAAGTTTCCGCCGTCTGCATGCGCCAGGTTGAAGAGATTGAAAATTTAAAAACCGAACGCTCATACTTCAGACATTTTGAGGAAGACGCGGCCGCGCTGAAAAGCCAGCTTGAAAGCAAGAATAAAGAAATAGCTTTGCTTAAAGCGGAGGTTGAAAGCGTGGCAAAGAACTCGCGCGAGGTGCTGCTCAACATCAGCACGTCCACGTCCAGCCAGGCGCAGGATATAGTTAACGCCAGGCTGGAAGCCGCAAAAACCGCTTTCAAACAAGTTGAGGCTGCCGCGTCCGCAAAAATTAAAGACGCGGAAATTAAAGCCGAAACAAAAGTAAAAGCGGTTGAATTAAAAGCCGAGGGGATTGAAAAAGCCGCGGCCGCCCGCATAAAAGAAATTTCCCAAAAAGCCGGCAAAATGGAACAGGAAGCGGCAGAACGCATTAAAGATATTACGCAGAAAGCAAATGACGAAATAGCCGCGCTTGACGCGCGCATTATAAAACTGCAGAACGAGCGGGACGCTATTTCCGCTCACCTGAAAACCGTTTCCGCCGGCGCGGCCGAGGACGCGGCCGCGAAAAGCGAAATGCATGACACTTTTAATTCGCTTAAATCCAAAATCAAAGAGAATGACGCCGTGATAGAAGAGCTCAAAAATAAAATTAAAGTTCTAGACGGCGAGAATAAAACTTTGAAAAAGAAAACGCATACGGATTATCTTGAAAAAAAGGCCGCTATGGAAGCCGTTCCGGCTGCCGTGGCGCCGGAACTTTCTTATCCTGACCCTGCGTCAAGAAACGCCCGGCAGTCCCGCGCAAAAGCGGCCGCGCTTGGCAAAGATTTTGACGGTAAAAAAGATTTTCTTGAAGACACGCAGACGTTTTTCGGCCGCATGAAGTGGTCTTTGCTCAAGGACGACGATTAACGGCGGCTGCGACTGATTTTAAAAGCCTGATAGCAGATATCAGGCTTTTATTTACTTGTTTTATCCAACTATTGAGGTTTTATGGACATAAAAAATTTAACCGTCGCCGTCGTATACGGCGGGAAAAGCGTGGAGCATGAAGTTTCCGTCCACTCCGCGGGCGACGTCTGCCAAATTTTATCTTCCAAATGCAAAGTTCTTCCGATTTTTATTGATAAAAAAGGCCGCTGGTTTTTGCAGAAAAAATGCGGTTTTGCTTCCGCTTCCGACGCGCAGATAACCGCGCTTGTTGGCGGCTCCTGTCCGCTCCGGACTTTGGACGGCAAGGGTATCAACGTTGACGTTTTTTTCCCAGTTCTGCACGGAACTAAAGGGGAAGACGGCGTCATTCAAGGCCTTTTTGAAATGACGGAAATTCCGTACTGCGGCTGCGGCGTTTTAACGTCCGCGGCCGGCATGGATAAAGTTATCAGCAAAACTATAGCCGGCGTAAACGGCGTGCCCGTTCTCCCGCACGTAGGGTTAAGCGCGGGGGAAAAGTTTGAGAGCAAACTCGCGGAAATAAAAAAATTAGAACTTCCCGTGTTTGTAAAACCCGTAAGTCTGGGCTCTTCCGTCGGCGTAACAAAAGTTAAAGAGTGGGCGCAGTTGGAGGCCGCTGTAAATTTCGCGTTTAAATTTGACATAAATATAATGATAGAGCGCGGCGTTGACCATGCGCGGGAAATTTTTTGCGCTGTTTACGGCGCGGGCCAAAACGCGCGCGTCTCGCCGTGCGGGGAGCTTATACCCAACGGCCGCGAGTTTTTTGATTATCATTCAAAATATATTGACCCGGAAGGCTGCACCGTAAAAGTGCCCGCCGCAGTCAGCGCGGAGACGGAAAAGGCTATGCGGGAATATTCTTTAACTATTTTTAAATCTTTGCGCGGGGACGGGCTTGCCCGCGTGGATTTCCTGCTCGGGCGGGACGGCAAATTTTATTTTTCGGAAATCAATACTTTGCCGGGGCTTTCAAATACCAGCCTGTTCCCGCAGCTCTGGCGCGCTGCGGGGCAGGACTACGGCGCTGTGCTTGAAGATATTATTACCGCCGCCGTAAAACGCGCGCAAACTCTTAAAAAACTGCAAACGGATAAAGATTGAAAAAACTTATACAAAATTTTAAAAAATTAAATATTTACCTGAAAATTATACTGCTTTTTTGCATCATAGGTTTTGGCAAAAATATTTATTTGCTTTTTACGCAGGGCTCTTCGGTTACGGACGGTTACCGCCTGTTCGGCGGTTTCGCGCTGATATTCGGCAGCCAGGTTTTATTTTTAATGCTGCGGGACTGGCGCGCCGCCCTTTTCAGCGCCGCGCAATGTTTTTTCGCCCTGTTTTTATATGAAGA
>JAIRUU010000044.1 GCA_031254225.1 Candidatus Elusimicrobium euhamitermitis | reverse complement strand
TACTATAAACGGTAAACAGGTGGAAGTCAAAGAAGGCACCAGCATACTTGAAGCGGCGCGCCTTGTCAACATGAATATTCCGACGCTTTGCAAACATCCGGCTTTGGAGGCCGGCTCGGGCTGCGGCATTTGCATTGTAAAAGTCAAAGGCATAGGCAAAATGATACGCGCGTGTTCAACCCGGGTTGAAAATAATATGGATATCACGACGCATGACCCTGAAATAGTAGGCGTGCGCCGCACGGTTTTGGAACTCATAATGTCCAATCACCCAAAGGACTGCCTTACCTGCGCAAGAAATAAAAACTGCGAACTTCAGAGGCTTTGCGCGGATTTCGGCATAAGGGAAGAATATTTTCCGAGCATACTCGGCCGCCATACTTATAAACACGACGATACCACAAAGACTATAGTCATAGACGGCACAAAGTGCATTACCTGCGGCCGCTGCGTCAACGTGTGCCAGAACCATCAGAACGTCTGGGCTCTGTCGTTTCAGAAGCGCGGCATTGAGACGGCTTTAAGCCCTGCGGGCGAGATTACGCTTAACGAGTCTCCGTGCGTCAAATGCGGACAGTGCTCCAACCACTGTCCCGTCGGCGCCATAGTGGAATATGACGAAACCCAGAAGGTTTGGGACGCGCTTAACAATAAGGATAAGTACTGCGTGGCGCAGATTGCGCCTGCGGTCAGAGTGGCCATAGGGGAAGCGTTTGGTTATCCGGTCGGGACAAATCTTACCGGCAAACTTATGAGCGCGCTTAAAAAACTGGGTTTCAAAGCCGTGTTTGACACCAATATGGGCGCGGATATGACTATTATTGAAGAGGGCAGCGAGTTTGTCAAAAAGTTTAAAGCCAAAGACAATCTGCCTTTGATTACGTCATGCTGTCCGGCGTGGGTTGATTATCTGGAAAAGTTTCATCCGAACATGATAGGCAATTTCTCGTCGTGCAAAAGCCCGCATGAAATAGTCGGCGTTCTGGCTAAGACTTATTACGCGCAGAAAAATAATATTGATCCGGCAAAAATAATCATGGTTTCCGTAATGCCGTGCACGGCGAAAAAATATGAAATTTCCCGCTCGCAGGAAATGTTTTCGTCCGGACATCAGGACGTTGACGTGTCTCTTACCACGCGCGAACTTGCCCGCATGATTAAACAGAGCGGCATTGACTTTAAAAATATTGAAGACGACGCCGGAGACAGCGTGCTGGGCGCATATACGGGCGCGGGCACGATTTTCGGCGCTACGGGCGGCGTTATGGAAGCCGCGCTGCGCACCGCTTACCAACTGATAACAAATAAAGAACTTTCCAAAGTTGAGTTTAAACAGGTGCGCGGTTTAAAAGGCATTAAAGACGCGGTTATAGATATTGAGGGGACAAAAGTCCGCGTCGCCATAGCCCACGGTCTTGCCAACGTGGACGCGCTGCTTAAAGAAATTGAAGCTAAGCGCGGCAAAGGCGAGCCTCCGCCGTATGATTTTGTGGAAGTCATGGCGTGCGAGGGCGGCTGCGTGGGCGGCGGCGGCCAGCCTTACGGCGTTACAAACGAGCTGCGCAAAAAACGCGCCGCGGGACTTTATAAAGACGACGAAGCGCATAAAGTCCGCTGTTCGCATTTGAGTCCGGCGGTGCAGACTGTGTATAAAGAGTTTGTCGGCGCTCCTTTAGGGGAAAAAGCCCACAAGCTTTTTCACAATCATTACCATAAGCGCAAAACTTACAATAAATAGTTTGGATAAAATAAAAAACGCCCGCAATAAATTGCGGGCGTTTTTTGTCATATAAGATATTCTTGAAAAATAATTTTCAAAAAGGTTATATAAACGCCGATTTTCAAAAGTTGACCAGCAGAATCGTCTCAGTCGTAAAAAAATATAGCCTTTTTAGTTATTATAGATTACATTATTTTGGATTTATAATATAAGAGTAATCTTATGATAATTAAGGAGGACTCAGTGAAAACTATATTAAAGAATTTAACGTTTACGGCGGTTTTATTTTTTGTTGCAGCAACAGCGGCGTTTTGCGGCTTTCAGCTCAACGTGAGTTCCTATCAGGAGTGCCGCTGCAAGCAAAGCTCGCCAAACACCGGAAATGATGATGAGCTGTGCTGCTCTTCGCTTGCGTTAGGGAAAGCAGTGTATTCCACATATACGGCGTCATACTGCTGCAACGGCAAGTACGGCGGTTACGGCGTTGTAAATGATTCAAGGTGTTGTACAGGCGCAGACGCCGGCAAGATATGGATACGCGGCGTTTGTAAAACCCTGTGTCCGGAAAGCTGCCCCAGCGGGCAGACAAGCACCGGCAATGGTTATCAGGAAGATTCCGGCGGATGTTGTACCGCAGCTTCTCTAACATGCGGGCCGAATTACAGTTATGAAAGATGGGACATCTGCTCCAGTTCAAATTCTTCATCATGCGGCAGCGGTATGTCCGATTTTGCCGGCGACCCTGCCAATCCCGCAACTTCCGCCCAGATAACGGCCCTTCAGTCAACGGCAAGCAAGGGTTCTATGTATTATGACGTAAAATACGCAAAAGATATGGATACCGGAACATATGCTGCCACAGGTAACGGGTCTCAGGGCTGCAGCGGCGGGAACATGACCGGCACAACTTTAGCCGGTTCAATAAATCAATGCTCTGCGGCAAATTGTAATAACGGAACTATTATAGGCAGTTCTGATTCTTCTAAATGGAAAGCCGCATATAGCTGTTCCAATCTGGACGGCAGCGCCGGATACTCAAATTCTTACGGTATAAAAATATGTTATTATTCCGGTACCAGTACATTCTACGCGTGTGTTATTAGTCCGGCTTATTATTACAGAGAATACTATTGTTCGTAAAAGTAATACGGAAACGAACCCCCGGCCGTACGGCTTGGGGGTTCATTGCCGTACAATGTGTTTTTGCAGAATCGTCTCAGTCGTAAAAAAATATAGCCTTTTTATTGCTGAAAATTATATTTTTTTATTCTAAATATATATAATATGTAAGTAATAAAATGTTTGTCTGCGGGGTTTTTTAAAAAAAAATGATAAAAAATTTAACGCTTATCGCGGTTTTATTTCTTGTTGCCGGAACGTCGGCGGCGTCTGACATGAAAGAATATGAATCATGCAGGTGTACGCTAAAGGCGCCCGGTCTTTCCGATAATGACGGAACATGTTGTCCGGTATCCGTGTACAGAGGAAATTTTCCAAATAACTGTTGTCAAAATTCAAACGGCGCATGGATTGCTAAATCTTCCGGAAACTGCAAGGGAACAACATGCGCTCTGGGCGCTTGGACGGCTTCAGCGTCAAACGGCACTACTACGTGCGGAGCAACTCCCGCTGCGGGCTGCGTGCAATATACCGCCTGCGGAGCAAACGGCGCGCCTGCATGCGCGGATAGCTCAAATATTAACGCGAGGGA
>JAIRUU010000031.1 GCA_031254225.1 Candidatus Elusimicrobium euhamitermitis | reverse complement strand
TTTTTTTATCTGTTTTTCTCTTTCTATCGCCGTAATAGGTTGTTCAAAAACTTCGTAATAAACCAATTTATCCAAATTATATCTTTTGCTGAAGCCTTTCACAACTTTCTCTTTATGCTCCCACATTCTTTTCGGCAGGTTGCTTGTTACGCCGGTGTATAAAACGCTGTTGTTTTTATTTGTCAAAATGTAAACGCAAAATGATTTGTTCATAATTGAAGATCCTCACGCCCTTTCAGGGCTCAGGATGACTTTTTTATTATAATACCATACCCCCAAAACCTTATGCTATTTCAAAACGCAGGATGAACTTTATTTTATAACGACGATGTCCTACAGCGGAGTTTGTCTGTCCGCCGCAGTTTAACAAGTTTTAAATCACTTTGTTTTCTTTCAGCATTTCTTTGGCGTTTTTAAATACTTCGTCAACCGATATATCGTTCATGCATTTGAAGTGGCTCTGCGGGCACTTTTTGCCGCCGTGCAGCGCGCAGGGGCGGCATTCCAGGCCTTTGACTTCAATTACGCGGTGGCCTTTGCCGTACGGGAAGAAGCCGAGCTCCTTTGTCGTCGGGCCGAATATGGCCAGCGTCGGCACGCCGAAAGCCGTGGCTATGTGCATTGGGCCGGAATCGTTTGTTATAAAAAGTTTGAAGTGGCGCATGAGGGCCATGAGGTCCGTCAGGCTGGTTTTGCCCGCCAAATCCGTGGTATCGCCGCCGGCGGCGTGGCGCAGACGCTCGCCAAGCTCCGCGTCTTTTCCTCCGCCCACAATTACGCAGGTCACGCCCAGTTCTTTTTGAACGCGTTCAAGCAGTTTGGCATATTTCTCTTCGGGCCAGCATTTTGTGGGCCACGCGGAACCAGGGTGCACGCCTATTAAAATTTTACCTTCCAGATTAAAATCTTTTATCAGCCGCGCGACGTTTTCGTCCGGCGTGGGAATGGATTTTAAATTAAGTTCCTCCGCCTGAAATTTTTCTTTTACAATGCCGCTGAGTAAATTCAAATTGCGTTCCGCGTCGTGTATCATCCATGAGAAAGGGACGGTTTTCGTATATAAAAATCTGCCTTCGGACGAGGAAAACCCTATGCGTATCGGCACGCCGGAAAGGTACGCTATCAGCGCGCTTCTGAAACTGCGGTGCGGCACGAGCAGTATGTCAATATTTCTTTTTTTAATTTCCGCCGCGGTTTTAAACACGTCGGTAATTTTTTTAAAACCTTTTTTGCGGTTTAAAATTATCTCGGAAACTTCCGGCATGTGCTTGAAAATTGACTCGGTTTCCGGCCGCGTGATGACTATAATCTGCGCTTCGGGGAACATTTTTGCGGTCTTTGCGACAAGCGGCGTGGTCAGCACCGAGTCCCCTATAAACGACGTCTGGAAAATGCCTATTTTCCTGATTTTTTTGCTTTCCGGTATGACGGGATTTTTATACGCCCAGTCAGAGAGCGCGGGCTCTTTGTGAACTATAGGCACGTCCCAGGCTTTGAGCGCGTCAAGATATTTGTCCAGCGTGTGTTTTTCAAGTTCCGGGCTTTGCTTGCGGTATTTGACGTACAGCCGCCGCGCGACGGTGCTTTTGTTATATTTTACTTTATTTGGTATTCCTGACAGCGCGGCTATGGCCATGCTTCTGAAATTTGAATGCAGGTCAAGCAGGTGTGTAAAATGTTTTTTCTTAATTTCGTTCGCGGTGGCAAGATTACTGCTTTTAAGCGTAATAATCTCGTCAATATCCGGGTGTCCCGCCAGAACGTCCGCAAACTGTTTTTTGACGAGCAGCGCAATATGGCTGCCCGGCCACTTGGCTTTTAAATTTTTATATACGGGAGAAGATAACACAATGTCGCCCAGCGACGACAGGCGTATGACTAAAATTCTGGGCTGTTTTTCATTTTCTTGTCCGTTCATAATTTTTTATCAACTCCATGGTTTTAGCCGTCGCGCCCTGAAAGGAACGTGCAGTTCTTAAAGCGGCGCCGGCCATTTGGGGTAAAGCATTTTTGTCTTTTGAGATGCGGATAATCACGTCTGAAAAATTATCTTTGTCAACCGCGGCCGCGGCGTTGTTTTTAAGCAGCGCGTCCGCGGTGTCCGGCGTGTTGTAGACGTGCGGGCCGAATAAAACGGGTTTTGAAAGTATAGCCGGCTCCAGCAGGTTATGCCCGCCTTTTTTGGCTATTGTGCCGCCGACAAACGCCAAATCGCCCGCCGCGTAAAAAGAGGTCAGCCAGCCCATGGCGTCAGCCACCAGAACCGCGGGATCTTTCACGCCGTTGTCATGGGAAAGAGTGTTATAAGCCAGACCGGATTTTTTGAGCGCGTCTATAATAGCGGTTTTCCTTTCAAGGTGGCGCGGCGCTATTACGACGCGGATGTTCTCTTTATAAAATTTTTCCGCGTTTTTAAAAATAAGGTTTTCTTCTTCAACATGCGTGCTGCCGCAGATTAGAATTTTTTTGTTCTGCCAGTTTATTTTATTAAAAAAATCTTTAACTTCCTCCGTGCGGGGGGGATTTGCGCGCAGGCTGTCATATTTAATATTGCCCGGCGCATGCGCGGCCGCCGCCGGCAGGCCCAGCGAGATATAACGCTGTTTTATTTCCTCGCTCTGCAGGGCGGCAAAGGAAATATTTTTTAACATCAGACTGAAAAGAGGGGAGAGCAGTTTATATCTTTTTGCGCTTTTTGCAGACACTCGGCCGTTAATTATGCAGACCGGAATTTTATTGTTTACGCAGGCCATGATATTGTTTGGCCACAGTTCGCCTTCCACTATAAACATGCGGACGGGTTTTACTAGTTTTACAAATTTGCGCGTCAGCGGATAAAAGTCAAAAGGGATAAGATACACATTGTCTACGTCGGGGTTTTTTAAGGCGGCCGCGCGGCCGGCCCAGGTGTTTGTGGTTATTAAAACGGGTTTGTTATACAAATCTTTAAGCTGCGGGATTATAGACTGCATTGAATTAACTTCGCCCACGCTGGCGCAGTGTATCCAGACGGGCGTGGCAAAAAGTTCGGTGTAGGGGTAGAGGACAAAACGTTCGCGCAGTTCTTCGCGCAGTTTTTTTAAAACGCCGCGGCGCGGCGAGAGGAAAAAGAAAACCAGCACCGCAAGGGCGCCCAGCGGCGAAAGAATGTTGAGCAAAATAAGTAGAAAATAACCCATGTTGTAATTATATAATATTGACATACATAAATAATAACAATATACTCTTGTTTAGGAGATTTCTATGAAGAATAAAATAGTATTGAGCGCGGTTTTATGCTTTATTGCGGCTTCCGTTTTTGCCGCTTATATTTATACGGACGACGACGCAAAAAAGGCCGCCGCTTCGGATACTAACCAGCAGACGCAGGCCGAGCAAAAACAAAGAGGCGGGTCAGGCCTGCAATTCGGCAAAGGCGGAAAGGGCGGCGGCACAGCTAATCCCGCAAATAAAACAGGCTCTTCCGCGACAAGAGGTTTTGCGGGCGGCGGGGGTTATGGGATAACTGGCGGCGTTATAGCCGACACAGGCACATGCACGCCATGCGCGGGCTGCCCGTCCGGGCAGTCAAGCACGGGCAACGGCTGCCAAGAAGATTCCGGAGGGTGCTGCGCGGCTAAAACTCCGTGCGCGGCCACGTGCCCGCGAGGGCAAAACAGGACCGCAAACGCTTATGCGGAAGACTCCGGCGGCTGCTGCGCCACGTCCGGCGTGCCCGCAGCGTGCGTCAGTCCCAAAGTAAACGTCAACGGCGTTTGCAAGACTCCGTGTAAACCAAACCGTTGTCTTGCCGGGTACGTAAGAAACACCAGAGTTATCTACGCGGAGGACGGGGACTGCTGCGTTTGCCAGGGCTCCTCTTCTAATGCAAAATGCCGGCAGATAGCGGCAGAGTAAAATAAATATAGTATAAATAAATATATTAAGAGCCCGCGCCTTGGCGCGGGCTCTTTGTATATGCCTGCAAACCCATAAAATGCTATTATGTTTTTATGAATAAAACCATCAAAATCGCGGATATAAAAATATCCAATGATCTCCCGCTTGTCTATATAGGCGGCACGTGTATTATTGAGAGCGAAAAACATTATTCGGAGTCCGCCGCGGACATTAAAAAAATAGTAAATTCCGCCGGCGGTAAATTTATTTTAAAAGCGTCTTTTGACAAAGCCAACAGGACTTCGGTTTCCGCGTTCCGCGGGCCCGGCATGGGCGAGGGTCTGAGAATTTTGGACAAAGTAAAATCCGCGCTTAAAGCGCCGGTCAGCGTTGACGTGCATGAGCCGTGGCAGGCGGAAGAAGCGGCCGGCGTGGCCGATATTTTGCAGATACCGGCTTTTCTCTGCCGCCAGACTGATTTGCTGCTCGCCTGCGGCGCCACGGGCAAAATAGTGAACGTCAAAAAAGGCCAGTTTCTGGCGCCGCAGGGCGTGGAAAATATTATTAAAAAAATTGAATCCACCGGCAATAAAAAAATTATGCTGACGGAGCGCGGTTTCAGCTTCGGCTACGGCGACCTGGTCGTGGACATGCGCTCGCTTGCCATAATGAAGCAGTTCGGTTATCCCGTTATTCTGGACGCGACGCATTCCGTGCAAAAACCCGGCGGCTTGGGCAGCGCCACCGGCGGTGATTCTAAATTTGCGCCCGTGCTTGCAAAATGCGCGGCCGCCGCGGGCATAGCCGGAATATTTTTTGAAGCGCACCCCAATCCCGCGGCCGCGCTTTCCGACGGGCCGAACTCGCTCAATTATCCGGAACTTAAAAAAATGGTTAAAGAAACTCTGGCTATAGACGCGCTGGTTAAAAAATTTAAATGAACTTAAAACAACAGTTAATTACGCTCGCGGCGGTATTTGTTTTTGTGTGCGCCGCCGCGGCGGTTATAAATTTTGCGCTGAAATACGCGCCGTATCCTTATGAAAGCAGGAGCATGACCCATGTCCAAAATTAATATTAAAGACACAGCGCTTACCGTCCTGGAAATTGAAAGCGCGGAACTTGCCAAAGCGTATAAAAGCGTTGACAGAAATTTTGCCGCGGCCGTGGAAGCGGTAAGGAAAAGCAAGGGCCGCGTGGTTGTGCTGGGCATAGGCAAAAGCGGGATTATAGGACGTAAAATAGCCGCCACTTTATCTTCCACCGGCACGCCCGCGCTTTTTATGCACCCGACGGAAGCCCTGCACGGGGATTTGGGCATGATATCCGCGGGGGACATTATTCTCGCGCTGTCGTTTTCCGGCAATACCGAGGAAATCAGCAAAATTATTCCGTCCCTTAACAAGCGCAAGCTTACGGTTATTTCTATGACGGGCAATGAAAACTCAAAGCTTGCAAAAATGTCTGACATCCACATAAAAATGCACGTGGGCAAAGAGGCGTGCCCGTATAATCTGGCGCCGACGTCGTCCACCACCGTAATGCTCGCGCTCGGGGACGCTGTGGCTATTACGCTTATGAAGCTTAAACATTTTGAACAAAAAGATTTCGCGGTGTTCCACCCGGGCGGGACGCTGGGCAAACTTCTGACGAACAAAGTGCGCGACATTATGAGCACCGGCGCGCTTAACCCGACGGTGACGAGCAATGCTTTAATCAAAGACGCGCTTGAAGTTATGACGCGCACCAAAGCCGGCGCGACGAGCGTCGTGGACGGCAAGGGCCGGCTGCTCGGCTTTTTTACCGACGGGGATTTAAGGCGCAATTTGCAGAAAGACGAGCGTATTTTAACCAAAAAAATATCCGACCTTATGACCAAAAACCCGACGGTGGTGTATGAAGACGCTTCCGCCGCGCAGGCCGCGAAAATTATTGCCGCAAAACGCATAGACAACGTTCCGGTATTAAACAAACGCGGCGTTGTCACCGGCATTTTGGACAAGAGCGATTTGACCGAGTTTCTGACGTTAACAGAAAAGAAATGAAGAAATTAATTTTGCTTACCGTTGTTTTTTTATCCGCCTGCGGCGGCCCTTCCGCGCCCGAGGGGGACGAAGAGTCCGGCGTGCAGACGGCCGAGACGGCCGTTATTTATGAAGCGCAGGGCGGTCTACACACGTGGATACTTAACGTTAAAACCGCAAAATTTTACGAAGGCGACGAAACCGCTTTTCTGACGGAGCCGCAGCTGCAGTTCCGCGACGGGACCAAAAACATGAGTTCCATTACCGCCGACGCTGGCACCGCTTCCATGAAAGACAACAGCATTGTTTTGCAGGGCAACGTTTACGGCAAATCCGCCGCCCGGAACGCGGAACTTAAGACGACGGTTTTAAATTACGATATTAAAAATAAAAAAATATGGACGGACGAGACTGTGTACGTCAGACGCAACGGCGTGACCGTGCGCGCCAAAGGCCTGCGCGCCAACGGCGATTTTTCCGAGATAGAATTTAAAGGCCAGACAACAACCATTCCCGAAAATGAAAAAGATTTTTAAACTTTTTTTACTTCTCATGCCTGTCGCGGCCGCGGCGCAGCAACTGCCGCCGGGGCTTTTGGGCGGCATGCTTAAAAGCGACAGCTGGGTCATACGCAAAGACGCGCAGCAGGAAGAGTTTAAAGGCAACGTAAGTTATGACAGCGCGTTATATAAGTTGAAGTCAGACTACGCTTTGTCAGACCGCGCTAAAAATACTTTTACTTTAGACGGCAGCGTGTATCTGATGAACAAAGATACGTCGGGCGCGACGCTGGAACTTTATTCCAAAAACGCAGTTTTTAACACGTTAAACAAGCAGGGCCGCGCTGCCGCTTACGCGCAAAAACCGCTGCGGCTTATTTACGTAGTGCCGCAGTCCTATAAGGCGGAGGCCGAGGGGAAAACTTTAAACATTGACGGCAAAAAATCTACGCTGGAAATTAAGGATAACGTAAAAATAAAATATATTGCGCCGTATGATT
>JAIRUU010000115.1 GCA_031254225.1 Candidatus Elusimicrobium euhamitermitis | reverse complement strand
CAGCCCCTCGTCGGGCCAGTATAAGACGATTAACACGGAGTCCATTGATTTAAAAGTAACGCCCTCAACGTCAAACGCGGCGGACAATGTGTTTGCATACGGCGCGGGCAGCGCGGGCCCTTCCGCCAGAAATATAGCGGGCGATATCAATTATATAAAGCAAAACGCGGGACCGGCTCCGTTCAATTTTGCGGTTTTTGCCGCGGGTCTGGGCCTGTTAAACCTGATTGCGCCGCTGCTTGTTTTTGCCGCGCTGTTTATAAAATTTTTAGACAGAAAAGGTTTGCTTGACCGCGCGGTTTCCAAAGCCAAAAAGAAAGCCAAGGCAGCCAAAAACGCGCAGGATTTGGACGCCGCCCTTTTTGAATTTATAGAGCGCAAGACCGGCACGCCCACAGGCAGCCTTAAAATCAACGAACTTACGGAAATGCTGGTTAAAAAACATAAAGTAAACCGCGCGACGGTGACTGATTTGGAAGCTTTGTCAAACCAGTTAAACGCTTTCCGTTTTGCGCCGCAGGGCGCGGTAAACGCGCTGGAATCCGCGAGGCTTAAGCAAAATACTTTAAGAATTATCCGCGCGCTGGAGCGTGAAATAAAATGAAAAAATTTTTATTTATTATTCTGATTTTAACGTATGCGCCGGCGTTTGCGGCCGTCGCGGACGGGGACGCGGCTTACGCGGCGGGCAACTTCACGCAGGCGCTTGAAAATTATGAAAACGCGCTTGCGTCCGCGCAGGGCAGCGCGTATCTTTACTATAATATAGGTAACAGTTATTTCAAACTGGGGGAACTCGGCAAAGCGACGGCCTATTACGCCAAAGCCTTTGCCGTAAACCCGCGGGATACCGATATCAGGCAAAACCTGTCTTTCGCGCTCGCCAAAAGCGGCCAAAACCTGGTGCCGGACGGTATGCCGCCCGCGCTGCATAAAGCGTTTTTCATAATGTCCGGCGCCGAACTTAAAGGTTTATTTTTCATACTGCTGTGGCTGCTTTGTTTTGCGCTCGTTTTTTATATTTTTAAGAAGAAAGGCAAAAGGGTTGTTTTTACGCTGGCGTTTGCCGCGGCGTTTTTATTAATTTGGTACGCCGCGCATTATTTTGCGACGGACGGAATGAACGCCGTTACCGTTGCCCGCGTTACGCAGCTGCGCAGCGGGCCGGACGATACTTTTGAAGTTACCGCAACTCTGCCCGAAGGTTATTTTGTAGATTTGAAAGATAAAAAGGACGATTGGGTTTTGGCCGTAAATTATAAAGACGATAATATGAGCGGCTGGGCTAAAAAGAGTAATTTTATCAGCACAGAGGTTATGTGAAATGTTTATACAAAAGGAAACTCTGGAATTAATTGAAGTTTTAAACTGGGCTAAAGATAATCTTGCGGCAAAAGCGGAAGAACTTGCCGGCGTAATAATCAACTGTTACCAAAACGGCGGGAAAGTTATTCTTATGGGCAACGGCGGCAGCGCGGCGGACGCGCAGCACATAGCGGCGGAGTTTGTGGGCAGGTATAAGCTGGAAAGAGGGTCTTTTCCGGCGCTGGCTTTGAACGCGAACACTTCCACGATTACCGCCGTTGGCAATGATTATTCTTTTGACGAAATTTTTTCCCGCCAGGTGCGGGGGTTTGCGGCTAAAGGCGACGTTGTAATCGGCCTTTCCACTTCGGGCAACAGTGAAAACGTTCATAAAGGTTTGGAAGCCGCGGCGGAAAAGGGCTGTTATACCGCCGCAATTTTAGGCAGAGACGGCGGGACAATTAAAAATATTGTTGATTTACCCATTGTCATCAAATCAAATAATACGCCGCGCGTGCAGGAGTGTACTATTTTTCTGGCGCACTGCGTATGCGATATTGTTGATAGAGCTTTACTAGATTACGTCGGGGGCAAAAAATAATGAAAGTTGCTTTAGGCTGCGACCACGCGGGATTTCCTCTGAAAGAAACCGTTATTAAAGAATTAAAAGAGCTCGGGCACGAGGTTTTGGATTTCGGGACAAACAGCTGCGACGCGGCCGACTTTCCCGACTACGCTGAGGCCGTGGCAAAAGCGGTTGCCGGCGGCAAAGCGCGGCGCGGAATTTTGCTTTGCGGCAGCGGCGTGGGCATGTGCATAACCGCCAATAAAATAAAAGGCGCGCGCGCCAGCGTGGCGCATGACGTTTACGCGGCCGAGCAGGGCGTGCAGCATGAAGACATGAATATTTTATGTCTCGGCGCGCGCGTTGCGGGTTACGGCGTGGCGCCGTATCTTGTGCGCGCTTTTCTGGCGGCTGAGTTTGAAGGGAAAGAGCGCCAGGTAAGGCGGCTTAATAAAATCTTGAAAATTGAAGAAGCAAACTTTAAATAAGACTAAGAGGAAAACGAAATAAAATGGACATTAAGACAAACAATACGGCGGAAAATTTTATAAGCGAGGGGTTATTAAAGCTGGAAAGAATGGGGTTTTTGGAACGCCTTTACAAAAAAGACGCAACCGTCTGGAAATCTGAAAAAGAACATACGGATATCATCAATAATTCTCTGGGCTGGCTGACGGTTTATGACTGGACTCTTGAAAGGCTGCCCGAGATTATGGATTTTGCCGCCGGAGCCGGCAAAGAATTTACGCACTGCGTGGTAATGGGCATGGGCGGGTCAAGCCTTGCGCCGGAAGTTTTCCGCGTGCTGTTCGGCCGTAAAAAAGGGTACCCTGAACTTATTGTTTTAGACAGCACCAACGCGGACTGGGTGGGCGCGGTAAGAAAAAAAATTAAACCGGAAAGCACGCTGTTTATTTTTGCCAGCAAGTCCGGCGGCACGGTTGAGCCGTCTTCCCAGTTTGCTTATTTTTATGAAGAAGTTTCCAAAGCGGGAGTAGGCGAGCCAGGCGGAAACTTTATCGCGATAACCGACCCGGGCACAGGTCTTGAAACTCTTGCAAAAGAAAAAAAATTCAGAAAAATATTTTTAAACCGCGCGGACATCGGCGGCAGGTTTTCCGCGCTGTCGTTATTCGGCATGGTGCCGGCGGCTATTGCGGGCGCGGACATTAAAAAAATTCTTGAAAGCGCTAAGAAGGCTGCGGAAAGTTTCGGCCCTTCGGCGGACGTTAAGACCAACGGCGCGTTGCGTCTCGGCGCGTTTATGGGCGCGGCGTGTTTAAAAATGAAGGACAAGCTTACGCTTATTATGCCGCGCGATATTGAAATTTTCGGCTTATGGATAGAGCAGCTTGTGGCGGAATCCACGGGCAAAGAAGGCAAAGGCATAGTGCCCGTGGCTGGCGAGCATGACGGCATGAATGATTATAAAGACGACAGGATTTTCGCCAACATAGCTTTTGACGGCAAAGACGACGGCGCGCAAAAAAAAGCGGACGCTATTAAAAAAACGCAGTATCCGATTATTGAAATGGAAATGCCGGAGCTTACGGACATAGGCGCGCAATTTTTGATATGGGAAATTGCCGTCGCGGCCGCGTGCGCCATAATGGGCGTGGACGCTTTTGACCAGCCTAACGTGCAGGAAGCCAAAACCATAGCCAAAAATATTTTGGAAAGCCTTGCCGCCGGCAAAGAAGACCCTGCCGCAAAACAGCCTTTTATTGTTTCCAAAGCTTTGGAAGGCAAAGTGGTTATTGAAAGTCTGGCGCAGGATATTTTTTCCGTGCTGGAAGGGCATGATTATATAGCGCTGCTTCCGTACGTTTATGAAAGCAGGGAAATTGACGCCGCGTTTGTTGCGCTGCGCGAAGAGATTTTGCATAAAACAAAACGCACGGTGCTGTTCGGCTACGGCCCGCGCTACCTGCACTCCACGGGACAGCTGCATAAAGGGGACGGGAACAACGGCGTTTTTATAGTTTTCTCCGCCGACGCGGAACAGGATATAAAAATCCCTGGCCAGAAATATACATTCGGCGATTTGGCCGGCGCGCAGGCTCTGGGCGACTTTAAAGCTTTGGACGCCAAAGGCCGCCGCGCTGTAAAGATACATCTGAAAGCGCCGGTTGCGGAATCCGTCAAAAAAATTGCGGAGTTATTTTAGTTTTATTTCGGGCGTAAAAAAGCGCGGGACGGTTTTTCAAACCGTCCCGCGTTTGCGTCTAATGTTTGACGGTATAAATATCCCAGCCGGCGTTGTTTGACTGCGTTTTTACGCCGCCGTATAAATTTACGCAGAAAGGCAATGTTGAACCGGCGGGCTGCACGCAGTAAATCTGCCCGTTGGAATATACAAAACCGCATTTATTGTATTTGCCTGAATTGCGTAATACCGCAATCGCTCCGTACCAGAAAGAATTATTTACCAGGTCAATAGCGTAATCAAAATAAGGGCCTCTTAAACCGCCGCCGGCCGCGTGGGAAAGACCACCCGCGCCGGAAAACTGCGCGGCGTTTGGCACGGCTATTTCCAGATTATCAAAAGTAAAAGCAGGGCTTCCGGCGGTCAGTTTATAAATATCCTGCGCCTGGCCCAGCGCTTTTGAAAACAAAAAACTTTCCGCAAAACGGGATTTTTCCACGGAGTTTTGGTACTGCGGCAGGGCAATAGCGGCCAATATTCCGATAATCAAAACAACTACCAAAAGTTCAATAAGAGTAAAACCGTTGTTTATTTTATTGCTCATGTAGAAAATATACAAAATTCGGTTTACGTCGCGGAGTAGGTAGCCTGAATACTTTTTTATTATCTAAAATGATTAGTAAGAATCAAACGGCGTCTTTT
>JAIRUU010000095.1 GCA_031254225.1 Candidatus Elusimicrobium euhamitermitis | reverse complement strand
AATTCCATAAAAGAAATTTTTGAAAAAAACGGGGAAAGTTTTTTCAGACAACTGGAATCCGACGCCGCGCGCGCGCTGTCGGCTGAGATGGACGCGGTTATAGCCTGCGGCGGCGGCATGATACACGCGCCGGGCGCTATTGAGACGCTAAAGCAAGGCGGCGGCGTATCTTTTTTTCTTGACGCGCCGTTTGAGGTTTTAAAACAACGCATTAAAGATTTTAGCACGCGCCCGCTTTTTAAAAACCCCGCTTCCGCCCAGGCTCTTTATAACGCGCGGCAGCCGGTATATAAAAAGTACGCGGACCATATTGTTGACAGAGAAAAACTGGATATTGAGGCGGCCGTTCAGTCAATTATAAAAATTCTTGCCGGCGCGGAAAAGAAAAAAAATATAGTGATAGGCCTGCCAGCCGCGCACTCGCTTTCGCCGCGGCTGCATAACGCGGGTTATAAAGCTTTAGGGATAGAAGATATTTTTTCTTTTGAATATAAAGAGGTTGCACTGCCTGAGTTGGAAAATTTTATACAAGCGGCAAAAAAAGAGTATACCGGCGTAAGCGTAACAATGCCGCTTAAAACCAAAATTATGAAGTATCTTGACGCGCTGGACATTAGCGCGCAAAAAACCGGCGCGGTCAATACCGTCTTAAACACAAACGGTTTTCTGACGGGATATAACACTGATTACCGCGGCGTATTATACGCGCTGGGGGGCGTAAAAGGCAAAACCGTCGTCGTGCTTGGCGCGGGCGGCGCGGCGCGGGCGGCGTTATACGCGCTTAAAGACGCGCGGAAAATTTATTTGCACAACCGCACTTTGGAACGCGCGCTGGAGACGGCAAAAATTTTCGGCGCGGAAGTTTTGGACCAAGAAAATTTAAAACTTATTTCCGGCGCGGATATTATAATAAACGCCACCTCCGCAGGTATGGACGGAGTAAGTCTGCCGCCGGGCGCGCAATATCTTAAACAGGGCCAGACTTTGCTTGAAATGATTTATAAACCAAATCCCACGCCGCTTGCGGTTCTTGCCGCCGCAAAAGGGCTGAACGTCATTACCGGCGAAAAAATGCTTTTGGGGCAGGCTTTGGAGCAGTTCCGCATATTCACGGGCTTACCCGCGCCGCAAAGAGCAATGGGGAGTGTTTTATGAAAGATAAAATATATAAAGTTATTTGCAAACAAAATTTTAAAACGCTGCTTGCCGAAGTAAAAAAACAAAACGGCAGCATAGAAATCCGCGCTGATTACGCGCAAATCTCAGACGAAGCGCAAATAACCGCGCTGGCAGGGGCCGCTAAAAAAAATAAAACTATTTTTACTTTAAGAAACAAAAGCGAAGGCGGCAAATTCAGCGGGAGTGAAGAAAAAAGGCTCTCGCTGCTCTCTTACGCGCTAAAACAAAATTTTTATTACGTTGACATAGAACTCGCGGCCGCAAAAAAAATGTCTTTTACGGCGGCAGAAAAGAAAAAACTTATTTTGTCTTACCACAACTTTAAAAAAACGCCTTTACCGGCGGAACTTAATAAAATAAAAAAGGAAATGCTGGCTTTTTCTCCGGCGGTAATGAAAGTTGCGGTTTTTGCAGGCAGCGCCGGCGGCATACTTACCGTTACGCGCTTTTTAATTGATACTATTAAGGAAAGGCGGCAAATAATAGTTACTGCTATGGGGGAAAAAGCGGCGTTTACAAGAATTTTCTTTCCGCTGCTGGGCTCGCACGCCGCTTACGCGCCGTCGGACGCGGCCACCGCGCCGGGCCAATACTCTGTTAAAGATTTGGAAAAAATATACAATAGCCTAAAGGTAAAAATATGAGCAATACAACCGGAGAAATTTTTAAGGTAACGACGTTCGGCGAGTCGCACGGCGCCGCCGTCGGCTGCGCGGTGGACGGAATGCCCGCGGGCTTTGCAATAACCGAAGCGGATATCCAGGCGGAGCTTGACCGCCGCCGCCCAGGCCAGAGCGCGCTTACCACGCAGAGAAAAGAAAACGACGGCGTAAAAATAATGTCCGGCGTTTTTGAAGGTAAAACCACCGGCGCGCCCATAATGCTGCTTATAAATAATGAAAACGCCGTTTCCAAAGATTATGAAAATCTGAAAAACCTTTACCGCCCGTCGCACGCGGATTTTACTTATGAGCAAAAGTACGGCGTGCGCGATTTTCGCGGCGGCGGCCGCGCCTCCGCGCGCGTGACCGCGGCTCTTGTCGCCGCAGGCGCGCTGGCGCAGAAATATCTTAAAGAAAAAGCCGGCGTGGAATTTTTAAGCCACACCGCCGCCGTCGGAAACGTGAGCGTAAAGGCCGACGTTTCCGTCTTAGAAACCATAACCCGCGCGCAGATAGAACAAAGCCCTTTACGCTGCCCCTACGACGGGGGTAAAGACATGGAGGCAGAAATTGCGGCCGCGCTTGAAGACGGGGACAGCGTGGGCTGCGTCGTACGCGGGCTTATCAAAAACCTGCCCGCCGGCATAGGCGAACCCGTGTTTGATAAACTTTCCGCGCGGCTTGCTGCCGCCGTGATGGGAATTAACGCGGCAAAAGGATTTGAGTTCGGCAACGGCTTTGAGGCCGCGCGGCTCAGAGGTTCAAAAAACAATGACCCTTTTATTAATTCCGGCGGCAAAATTATGACGGAACAAAACAGAAACGGCGGCGCGCTGGGCGGCATAAGCACGGGGGAAACTATTTATTTTAACACCGCGTTTAAACCTGCTCCCACTATTTCAAAATCTCAGAATACGACGGACAAGCAGGGCGGCGCCGTTCAGTTTTCCGCGGCCGGCAGGCATGACCCGTGTCTTGCCGCGCGCGTTGTTCCCGTAGTGGACGCGGTATGCGCGGTCGCGATTATGGATTTATTTTTAATATGGAGAGCCTATGCGCGGGATTGAGGAATTAAGAAAAGAAATAGACGCTTTGGACGAACGTCTGACGGAAATTTTGGCGCAGAGACAGCGGATAGTAAAAGAAATAGGCCTTTACAAACGCGCGCGCGGCCTGCCGGCTTTAGACGAAAAACGGAAAAAAGAAGTTTTGGAAAAATTTAAAAAGCGCGCGGAGGCCGCGGGCTTAGAACAAAAATTTGCCGAAGAATTATACGAGCTGATACACCGTTACGCGGTAAAACTTGAAGAGGAAATAAAGTGAAAGCGTTTTCAAAAAGATTAAATAATTTTGACGAATATATTTTTGCCAGACTTAACCGTGAGGCAAAAAAAATTGAACAAAAAACAGGGCGCAAGGTGCTAAATCTGGCCGTCGGCTCGCCTGACGTGCCGCCTTCTGGAAAATTGTTGGCCGCGCTTACCGCCGCAATTAAACAAAAGGGCATGCATCTGTACCCGGGTTACGGCATGACGCGGGGCTTTGCGCGCGCGGTACAAAATTTTTATAAAACTTCTTACGGCGTTGATATTGAGACGGAAAATCTTGTCCCGCTGCTCGGCGCGAAAGACGGCATTACGCACCTTGTATTTGCGCTGCTGGACGAGGGGGACGAATTTTTAACGCCCAACCCGGGCTACCCGGGCTTTACCGGCCCCGCGCTGATGATTGGCGCAAAACCGGTTTATTATACCCTTAAAGAAGAAAACGGTTTTAAGCCGGATATTAAAGAGTTGGAAAAACTGGCAAGCAAAAAAAATAAATTTATATGGCTCAATTTCACGTCCAAACCGACGGGGGCGGCCAGAACTCTAAAAGAACTGGAGACTT
>JAIRUU010000078.1 GCA_031254225.1 Candidatus Elusimicrobium euhamitermitis | reverse complement strand
GCCGCTTTTACGTCTGACGCGGTGGTTGAAAATTCCGCGCCCGCTGCCGGAGACACGGCCGCTGTTTCAGTAACCGAAGAAACGGCTAACGACGAAGAAATTGAAACCGAAGAAAAAATGCACGGCAGAGAGGGTAAAAAAGCCAAAAAAGAAAGAACGGCTAAAAAGAAACCCGTTATCAGAAAACCCGTCAAAGCCAAAAAAACAGAAGGCGAGGGGGAATAACATGTCTTTAGCTGAAGATATTAAGAATTTGAGAGAGAAAACCGGCGCCGGCCTCATGGACTGTAAAAACGCCATTGAGGAAGCCAAAGGCGATATTGAGGCGGCCATAACCGCGCTCCGTAAAAAAGGTCTGGCCGGCATGGCCAAAAGAGCCGGACGAGAAACCAAAGAAGGCCGCGTCGTCGTAAAACATAACGGCAAAAATTACGCTATGTCCTACGTCGGGTGCGAGACGGACTTTGTTTCCGCCACGGAAGATTTCAAAAAACTTTCGGACGAAGTTTGTGATTACGTTCTTAAAAATCCGGGCAAAGATTATGACGCGGACGTCCAGATTAAAATCATGATTGAAGCGATAGCGCCGAAACTCGGCGAAAACGTTTCCTTCAAAGGCGGTTATAACTGGAGTCTGACCGGCAAATGCGGCGTCATAGAATCTTACGTGCACACCGACAATAAAAAGGCCGCGCTGCTGGAACTTTCCTGCGTTAACGGGGACTGCGGCAATAACCCGAAAATGAAAGAAATAGCGCGCGGGCTTGCCATGCACACTGTAGGAATGCAGAGCATGTGGGTGGAAGAAAAAGATATTCCGGCCGACGTGCTTGAAAAAGAAAAAGAAATTTATACCGAACTTGCGCTCAAAGAAGGCAAGGACAAAGCGGCTATTGAAAAAATGATGCCCGGCAAACTCAAAAAATTCGCCAAAGAAAGCTGCCTGCTGGACCAGGGCACCATTAAGGACAATAAAGTTACTGTGCGCGAATATCTGGCGCAGCAGTCAAAAGAGCTTGGCTTTGAATTAAAAGTGGTAAGATTCGTCCGCTTTTAATTTATAAAATAATTGACAAAAAACCGTCCGGCAATCCGCCGGACGGTTTTTTATTTCTGCAGAAATTATTGTAAAAAGCAGGATAATGAACGGGGGCATTCGGCAGCGGTGCCCGCGCGTGAAAAACCGATGTCCTTACAACTTTTTATAGAAGGTAAAATTGCGCCGTTAATGCAAATAATATAGTCTGTTTGGGCCGGAATAAAAGCAAAAATATAACAGGAACTTGCGGCGACAGTCAACGAACAGCCCGCCGTAGTAGGGCCTGCAAGAAACCAATCGTTGGTAGCTTCTCTCGTCAATCTGAAATAGCTGCCGGTTAGGACTGAATGCCCTCCGGAAGGATTATTATTTATATATCCAGGGAATTCTATATCCAGCTGAGTGAAGTCGTTCGTATATTGTCCGTTTTCCAAAAAATATCTTCTTTCCGACATACCCAAAGCTTTTAATGTTACCAAAGCCTGGCTTACGCGGGACCTTTCTACCGCTTTTTGATATTGCGGCACGGCGACGGCGGCAAGAATGCCGATAATCAGGACGACAACTAACAACTCTATAAGAGTAAAACCCGTTTTTCTTTTAATCATAAAGAAAGTATATAGAATTAGCGCGCCTAGGAACAGAGCATAGTCTTTTTAATATTTTCTAGTACTAATTAATTATGGAAAAAATATTGTGCCGTTTTGGGACGTATTGTTTATAATTTATATTTTTTTGCTAGAATTTTATTATGAAAAGACTTAACGCCGCGCGGATTTTTAATGAGCTTTCCGGCGGGATTAAAAAATTTTTTAAGACGGCCGGCGCGGATAAGGCCGTCATTGGCTTGAGCGGCGGCATTGACTGCGCCGTAGTTGCCGCCGCGGCCGTTGCCGCGCTGGGGGCGAAAAATGTTTACGGCGTCGCGCTGCCCACGCGCTTTTCTTCGCGCGAAAGCATGGAGCTTGCCAAAAAACTTGCAAAAAACCTCGGCATAAATTTCCGGATTATTAATATTGACGGCGCGTTTGAGTCTTTGCTAAAAGAAATGGGCGGAGAAAAAAAATTGCGTAAACTTACCGCCCAGAATTTACAGCCGCGGCTGCGCGCGAACGCGCTCATGGCCGTGTCAAACGAAACCGGCGGGCTGCTGCTTAACACGGGAAATAAGACGGAAATAGCCGTGGGTTATTTTACTTTGTACGGGGACAGTTGCGGCGCGCTTGCGCCGCTTGCGGAACTTTATAAAGAACATGTTTACGCCGCGGCGGAATATATTAATAAGGATAAAGAAATAATCCCGCGCGGCACCATAACCCGCCCGCCCACCGCCGAGCTTGCCCGCGGGCAGAAGGATTCGGACGATCTGCCGCCCTATAAAATTTTGGACAAAATTTTATATTATTATCTTGATAAAAAGTTAACGCCCGCCGCAGCCGCCAAAAAATCCGGCGCGGATATTTCTGTAGTAAAACGCGCGGAAGCGCTTTACAAAAAAAATCTTTTCAAACAAAAATATCTTCCGCCGGCAATAAAAATTTCTTCCATACACTGAGGACAAAATGGACAGCGCAAAAGAAAAAAAATTCGCGGCTTCTCTCTCGGTGTTCTCAAACATAACTCTTATTTTGCTTAAAATAACGGCGGGCGTGATGTCCGGCAGCATAAGCATAATTTCTGAAGCCATACACTCGCTGGGGGATTTGCTGGCGGCGGGCCTTGCGTATTTTGCGGTTTCCAAATCTTCCGACCCTGCCGACGAAGAACATCCTTTCGGCCACGGAAAATTTGAGGAGCTTTCCGGCCTGGCCGAAGGGTTTTTGATTATCGCGGTTTCATTTTTTATAATTTATAAATCGGTAATAAAAATTATTTCCGGCAATCATGAAATAGTTAATATGAACCTCGGCCTGGCCGTGATGATTTTCGCCTCGGCCGCTAATTTTATTGTAAGCCGGCATTTGTTTAAAACGGCCGAAAAGACGGACTCCGTCGCGCTGTACGCCGACGGGGAACATTTGCGGACGGACGTTTATTCGTCCCTCGCCGTGGCCGCGGGCCTGCTGGCGATAAAAATAACCGGCGTATATATTTTGGACCCGCTTATAGCAATCGTCGTCGCGGTTATAATTTTTAAAGCGGGTTTTGACATATGCAAAAACACCGCGGCTAATCTGCTGGACGTAAGTTTGTCGCCGGAAGATAAAAAAATTATCGCCGCCTGCATTGAAACGCACAGAGACCGCGGCGTGCGGGGTTATAAAGAATTGCAGACGAGAAAAGCCGGCAGCAACAAAAAAATACAGGTAAAAATATTTTTAAACCCCGGCATGACCATAGCCGAAGGCCACAAAATCTGCGACAGCATTGAAGCTATGATTGAGCGGAAACTTGAAAATTCCACGGTAGTTATTCACATAGAGCCCGGGCAATAAATATCGTTTAAAACCGTTTTGCACATATGAGAAAAATTATTTCCGCGTTTTTTATTTTGGCTTGCGCGCAGCCGCTTTTTGCTATTGAAGAGGGGTATATAACCCCGGGCGACGGCTCGCGGCCCGAATATTTTATCACGGCGCCGGACGGCCGCAATAAACGCATTCCGCCCGCGGCCGCGCAGCGCGTTGCAGGCAATAATTATTTTGTAACGCAGCCGGGCGTTTACGGCTCCCAGCCGCGCGGTCCGAACACGGCAAACGCGGCCACGGCGCGCGACCCTGACAAACAATATTTTATTACCAAACCAGGCGGCAATACGCCGCAGCCCGGGATAAACGTACAGCGCACGGCAAACCGCGTTGAGCCTTTTTCCATAGGTTACGACGACGGCGTTTTGGGCGGCTACGCAAACTGGGGTTATAATAAAGTCAATGCCGAGGCCGCACAGGCAAGAGGCATTGACGGCGCGGGCGTTATAATAATGGTGATAGACGGCGGCGTTTCCGCGCATAATGAATTTAAAAACGGCGCTGTGCAGATGCTTGACTTTACGGGCACGGGCCCTTATGATTTGCGCGGGCACGGCACCGGCGTTATAGGCGTAATAATTTCGCGCGGAGTTCAGGTCAAAGGAATAGCGCCCGGCGCCACGGTTTACAGCGCTAAGGCGGACGCGGGCGGCGGCGTTCTGTCCAGCGTGCAGGTTGTGAGCGCTATAAACTGGGCAATAGACCACAACAAAACTTCATCGGACAAAATCAGCGTCATAAATCTCAGCTACGGCGTGCCCTCAAGCCAGTGGGATTTGGCGGACGCCGTTAAAAGAGCTTACGCCGCGGGCATAACCATAGTCGCTCCCGCCGGCAACGAAGGGTTTAACCAGGTTATGTTCCCGGGCAATATGCCGGAGGTTATAGCAGTGGCAGCCTCCACGCCGCTTGACGCGGCTTACGCAAACACTTCTTACGGCAAAGAAGTAAGTTTTATAGCCCCGGGCGCGGCGGTTTATACAACCGCGCTGGACAACAATTATATGTGGGCGGACGGCACGTCTCTGGCCGCGCCGTATGTCAGCGGCCTTGCCGCGCTGGCAATACAAAGTTACCGTCTTAAAAACGGCGGCGCAAGCCCCTCGCCAGCGCAGGTTAAACAAATGCTGGCTTCCTCTTCAACCCTCCTCCCCGCGCCCAATCCGCTAAAACAGGGCTACGGTTTACCCGACGCCTCTAAACTCTAGGGTGTGCAGACATATATAATAAACCTGCGTTTGGCTTCGCCAAACCCTGCGGGCAGGGCCGATTTTTGTAAAAATCGGCGGCTGCGCAGGCTTATTATATATGTCTGCACACCCTCAAAAATTGTAAAATATATAAATGAGTTATACAGATTACGACGTTCCTTCTGATTTAATTTTTAAAACCGCGGATATCGTCCGCATGAAAGGCCTGCAGTGCAGCGCGAAACTGGCGCCGAAAAATTTTGAAAATATTTTGTCGGAGCCGAATAAAATTTTAAAAGTAAGCCTCAAACTGAATTTTTCCGTTGGACAGAAAGAGATTTTGGTAACGGGGGAAATTGACGGCGCGGCGCGGCTGCGCTGCGGCCGGTGCCTGGAATTTTTTGACGCGCCGTTTCACGAGGAATTTGAGCTGGCGCCGCCCATAAAAGCGGAAATAATTGATATAATGTATGAAGCAACAACCGCGCTCGCGCTTACGGAAAATATAGCGCCCGTCTGCAAAGAAACCTGCAAAGGTTTATGCGCCGTCTGCGGCAAAAATAAAAACGAGCAGAACTGCGGCTGTAAAGAGGAAGCTTTCAGCCCGTTCGCCGCTCTTAAGAATTTAAAATAATTAAGGAGTTGTAAAATGCCTAATCCGAAGAGAAAACATACCCGCTCAAGAAGAGATTTAAGACGTTCCAAAAATTCCAAGCTGGAGCCGGTGACGCTGGTGGCCTGCTCAAACTGCGGCGCAATGAGAAAGCCCCACAACATTTGCCCTGCCTGCGGTTTTTATAAAGACAAAGTGGTAAAAGCCGTTGCCAAAAAAGAAAAACCGGAAGAAAAAAAGTAGTTTTTTATGAGAATAGCTTTAGACGCGGCCGGCGGTGATTTTGGCGCGGAGCCTAATGTTTTGGGCGCCGCGCAGGCCGTCAATACTCTCGGCTGCGAAGTCATTCTGGCGGGCGACGAAAAGATTTTAAACGCAAAAATATCCGCGCTTAATTTAAGCGGCGTAAAAGGTTTATCCGTCGTCCACGCGCCGGAGATTGTTGACATGGACGCGGACCCGGCCAAAGAATGCAGGTCCAAAAAAGGCGCAAGCGTCGTGGTCGCCGCGCAGCTTGTGAAAGAAGGCAAAGCGGACGCTTTTATTTCCGCCGGAAATTCAGGAGCCACTATGGTGGCCGCGCTGATGAAAATCGGCCGCATTGAAGGCGTTTTAAGGCCGGCAATAGGCGCGCCGCTGCCGCATATTAACGGCGGGCTTACGCTGCTTCTTGACGCGGGCGCGAACACGGAATGCAAACCGCAGCATTTAATGCAGTTCGCGGTAATGGGTTCAATTTACGCTTCTAAAATTTACGGCGTAAAAAAGCCGAAAGTGGGCCTTTTGTCCATAGGGGAAGAAGAGGGCAAAGGCAATGATTTGGTAAAAAAGACTTACCCGCACCTTAAAAATCTGGGCATAAATTTTATAGGCAACATTGAGGGGCGGGACATTCCGGCGGGCACGGCGGACGTCGCGGTAACGGACGGGTTTACGGGCAATATAGCTTTAAAACTTGCCGAGGGGCTGGCCAAAGGTCTTTTTACTATGATTAAAAGAGAGGTTTCCAAAAACCCGCTTGCGCTGCTGGGCATGTGGCTTGCAAAACCCTCTCTGATGAATATTAAAAAAGTGACGGACCCCGATATGGCCGGCGGCGCGCCGCTTTTGGGCATAGACGGCGTGGCTTTAGTTTCCCACGGCAAATCCGGCCAGAAAGCTATTTTTAACGCCGTTAAGACGGCAAAAAAACTTGTTGAAAGCGGTTTTGTCCGCGAAATTAAAGAACATTTGGCCGGGTATAAAGAAACTTTTGAAAAACTGGAAGCTGAGAAATGAAAAATAAAAACGTAATCATAACCGGCGGCGGAAGGGGAATAGGGCTGTGCACGGCGGAACTTTTTGCTTCCCTGGGCGCGAACATAGCCATATGCGCGGTGGAAGAGGACGAGCTTGCCAAAGCCAAAGAAAAACTTTTGTCTTACGGCGTAAAAGTTTATACGCGGTTTGCGGACATTAGCAAAGTTGAAGACGCGCAGAATTTTATAGACGCGGCCGTTGAATTTCTGGGCGGCGCGGACGTGCTGGTCAACAACGCGGGCATTACAAGGGATAACCTTGCCCTGCGTCTGACGGAAAAAGACTGGGACCTTGTGCTGGACATAAATTTAAAAGGCGCGTTTTTTGCCAGCAAAGCCGTGTTAAAATATATGATGAAACAACGCGGCGGCAGCATAATCAATTTAACTTCCATAGTAGGGCAGACGGGCAACGCGGGGCAGGTTAATTACAGCGCCTCAAAAGCCGGCCTTATAGGCATTACAAAAACTCTGGCCAAGGAGTTTGCCTCCAGAAACATCAGGGTAAACGCCGTGGCCCCGGGTTTTGTTGAGACGGGCATGACGCAGGAGTTTAAGCCGGAAGTTAAAGACGCGCTGCTTAACGCAATACCTTTAAAGAGATTTGGAAGTGCGCAGGACATCGCCAAAGCAATATTGTTTTTGGCCGGCGAAGATGCTTCCTATATAACGGGGCAGATTTTAGCCGTTAACGGTGGTTTATACATATAGTATATAGACGGAGGTCTACAATGGCTGTAGAAAATGTTGAAGAGAGAGTAAAAAATATAATCATGGAGCAGCTTGGCGTGGAAGCTGACCAGGTAAAACCGGAAGCCCAGTTCGTAAACGATTTGGGCGCGGATTCACTGGACACGGTTGAACTTATCATGGCTTTGGAAGAAGAATTTGACATTGAAATTCCCGACGAAAAAGCCGAAAAAATTAAAACCGTGGGCGAAGCTATAGAGCATATTAAAGCCACCGCCAAAAAATAAATTGTGTACGGTGATATTGAAGAAATAATCAATTACACGTTTCACGATAAAGAATTAATTAAGGAAGCACTCACTCATAAATCGTACGCCGGGGAAAAAAGGCGCGTTAAGCATAACGAAAGGCTGGAATTCCTCGGGGACAGCGTTCTCGGGCTTGCCGCGGCGGACTATATTTACCGCTGCCGCCCGGGGGTTGAAGAGGGGGTGCTTTCTAAAGTTAAGTCTTCCGTAGTTTCGCGCAAAAATTTGTTTTTGTGGGCGTATGGTTTAGGGCTAGGCAAATTTTTAAACCTGGGCGCGGGGGAAGAAGCCACCGGCGGGCGGGCGCGGGAAAGCATACTTTCCAACGCCATGGAAGCGCTTATCGGCGCTGTTTATCTTGACGGCGGCTACGCCGAAGCAAAGAGAATAGTGGACGGTTTGATAACCGCGCATGAAAACGACCGTACCGGCGAGGACTGGAAAAGCAGGCTGCAGGAATACGCGCAGAAAACTTATAAAACGGTCCCGCATTATGAAGTGACCCAGACGGTGGGGCCCGAGCACGACAAAATTTTTACCGTCGCCGTTTCCGCCGGCAAAAAAGAACTGGCGCAGGGCAAAGGCAAAAACAAAAAATTAGCCGAGCAGGACGCCGCCAAAAACGCCTTGGATAACCTGCGCGTTTAAACCTGTTTGTATAAATTTAAAAAATAATTTAAATAAATATGCTTAAAACATTTGTCCAGAAACATCTTTTTCTTACCGTCGCGCTCATCACGGCGGTTCCTTTGTGCGCGGTGGCGGTTTATACATTTCTTAATCTAAACGCCGCGTCTTCCGGCGGGCGGACGCCGCCTGACGCTATTACCGCGGCGCCGCGGACGGCGCTGGATATTGTTGACGAAGGCATTGAACTTTTAAAGAAAAAAGATTACGACACTTTTGCGCTCAAAGTAAAAAACTTAAAAGACGCCAACGCTTTTAACCGCCAGGGCGAAACGCTGATGAACGCCGCCGTGCGTTATGATAATATTGACGCCGCGCAGCTGCTTTACAGCATGGGCGCGGACATAAATATGCCCAACCCCAACACCGGCGAAACGCCGATTATGACGGCCGTCCGTTCAAACAACGACACTATGATTGAATTTTTAATAGCCGGCGGCGCAAATTTAAACGCCGTCAGCAATTACGGCGTTACGCCGCTGCTGCTGGCGGTTGAAAATAAAAATACGGTTTGGATTGACCGTCTTATTTCCCGCGGCGCCACTGCGGGCGCGAGCGCGAATAATCTGTTAAATTTTGTCGCGCACGGAAATATGCCCGGCGTGGCCGCAATGCTGCAAAGCGGCATAACCCCTAATATTAAAGACCCTCGCGGCTTTACGCCGCTTTACATGGCGGCCAGCATGGGAGATTTGGATATGGTAAAACGGCTCGTCGGCTACAAGGCGGATTTGGACGCGGCGGTCGCGGACGGCTCCACGCCGCTCATAGGCGCAGCGCGTTACGGAAAACCGGACGCGGCCGCGTATCTGCTTGACAAAGGCGCGGACGTAAACGCGCGCAATAAAGCTGGCGAAAGCGCGCTTTACTGGGCCAGCGTAAACAATATGGTAGGCA
>JAIRUU010000064.1 GCA_031254225.1 Candidatus Elusimicrobium euhamitermitis | reverse complement strand
AATACTCAAAGAGTTCACAAAGGCTTAAAGTATATTACCCCTATGCAGTATATTTTAAGCCACCCGCACGCTCAAATCCAAAATTGTCCAAAGTCTCATATGTAGTGATGTCCTACATTGATTTGACTAGTTTTTATAAAATTGCTATTAAATATATGGGAGAACCGTCACCGGACCGTTTACACAGGTCGGGGCGGTTTTTTTTACGCCAAACCTGACTTAAATTAATGAATATAATTGAAAAAATAAAATCGTTCGTAAAAGATGAAAAATCTTTTGCGGCGCCGTCTGTTATTGAACTTACGGGAAGTTTAAACCGCCTGCCCTCGCCCGCCGCGCGCAACTACGCGCCGTATGTGGAAGCTTACGCGGACAAACCGTGGGTATACGCCTGCGTGTCGGTCGTGTCGGAGGGCGTTGCGTCCACGGAATTTCTGCTCAAAAACGCGGCGGGGGAAATTATACAAAAACACGCCGCGCTTGAACTGTTGTACCGCCCGAATCCTTTTATGACGGGCCGCGCGCTACGCCAGTGGATTTGCGCCAGCCTTGAACTTACGGGCAACGCCTATATATTAAAGGACGCGCCGCGCGCGGACGGCTCCCCCCGGGAACTTTACCCGCTGCTCAGCCACCTTGTTGAAATTGTGCCGGGCAGTACCGCGGCGGAGCCTGTGCAGGGTTACAAATACCGCGTGAGCGGCAAGAGCGCGTATTATAAGTCAAAAGATATTATCCATATAAAATATTTTAATCCTTTTGATTTTTTTTACGGCTTGTCCCCGCTGGCCGCGGCAAGGGGCGCGGCTGACAGCTATGAAAGCGCGGAAAGTTATAACAGGGCGTTTTTTGAAAATTCGGCCACTTTGTCAGGCATAATTTCCGCCGAGGGCAAACTGGACGACGCTTCCAGAAACCGCATTTTACAGGCATGGACGGAAAAATATACTTCCGCCGCAAAAGCGCACAAAGTCGCGCTGCTTGAGGGCGGGCTGCGCTGGCAGTCCATAGGCATGAGCCAGAGGGATATGGATTTTGTAAGCGGTCTTAAAGTAAGCAGGGAAACTATTTTGTCCATCTTCCACGTGCCGCCGGCTCTTGCCGGAATTTATGACCACGCGCCGCAGTTTAACACGCGCGAGCAGCAGCGCATTTTTTACCAAACCTGCGTGCTGCCTAAACTGACTTTAATACTGGAAGCTCTGACGGAGTTTCTGCTTCCCGACTTTGACGGAAAACGAGAGCTTTATTTCTGCCCTGACCTTACCGCCGTATCCGTGCTTAAAGACGACGAAGTTACCCGCGCCCAGGCCGCCAAACTTTACATTGAAATGGGGTTTGAAAAAGAGGAAGTCATCAACGCGCTGGGCCTGCCTTTCGGCACAAGCGGCAGGAAAAATAAAAGGAGATTTTAATGAAAATTATAAAAGGAACAAAAGAGGCACCGGCCGTCAAAATTCTGCCTATTACGGAAATAAAAATTACCGAGAACGACGGGCTTGTCTACCTGCAGGGGTACGCCAACACGAAAAACCAGCCTGACCGTTACGGAGACATTCCGGCGGTTTATACGAAAAAACGGGATTATGTTTATGAACTTAAAAATTTTGCCAAAAATCCCGTTTTGCTCATTGACCACGTTAACAGGCTGGACCATTTGGCCGGCTCCGTCGTCAATATACGCGAGGACGATAAAGGACTTTATTTCAAAGCTTTATTTTCCACGTCCAATCATCCCGTTGTGGCGCACGCGCGCCATATATATAAAGAGGGGCACGCTAAAGGAATAAGCATTGCCGGGCGTTTTCATTACGAGGATACCAAAAACCCTAATTTCCTGACGCTGGCGGATATTTATGAAATCAGCCTCGTCGCTATTCCGGCGGACCCTGACAGTCTGGCTACCGCGGTAGAAAAAAGTTTAAAAGAATTAGACGAAACCGGCGATATTAAAAAAATTACCGCCGCCGCGCTGCAGGCCGAAATTGACAGCTGGATAAAAGCTTTAAAGAAATAAAAAAATTCCCTCTCCCCGCACGGGAGAGGGAATAAAAGACATTTTTATTTTTTAATATTAGGGTCTCGCGCGGAAAGGCTGTCTATCTGGATTTTGCGCTCTTTTAAAACGGCGTCTCTCAACATTATGCCGAAAATTATATAAAGAGAGTCCAGCGTCAGTCCGTTTTTATAAGCCGTTTGTTTCAGTGTTCCCAGTTCTTCCGCGGAAAGCATGGAAATAAAATTTTGTTTGGCTGTGTCTAAAGCGACGGCCTGTATGTCGTAAGGCGTCAGCGGGCCGCGCGCGACAAGCATTATTTTCAACTGAGGATATATTTTTGAAAATATTGATTTGGCGTCTGTCTCGTCCCGTATTTCAAGGCCTTTATCGGACAGAGTAACGGGGCCGGACCTTATTGTAAGATGCCGCGTGGCAAAATAATCTCGTATAATATCCATATTTTCCGACAGTAAAGCAATATCTTCTGACAGTTTTCTGCCGCCGTATAAATCCGGCGGCGCGGGCGGCGCCGTGCTTACCGATTTTGCCGTAACTGCGGGCCGGCTTTTACGCGCGGCGTTTGACTTCCAAAGCAGTATAACTATTAATATCAGCAGTAAAGGCCAAATTAAAACGGTTGTATTAACCCGTTCTAAAAGTCTCATCGCAATTTCCATTAACGCCCCCCGAATTATATAGTCTATTTTAAATATTTTAATTATGATTTACAAGTTTTTATAAAGTATATATATTGCCTAATACTTTGGAATTAGCCGCGTTAAATATTTTTTATGATTTGAGTATTGAGGTAAGCCTTTGATATAATAAAATCATGGCTAACAGTTTCAAAAAAAGCGCGCCTTTGGTTAATAGAAAAAAAGATAATAAGTGGATTACGTCCGCTGTCATACTTATTATTCTTTTGCTTCTGCTCGGCACCGTTGTGCCGCTGGATAAAGTGCCCGGCGTAAGAAGCGCGCTTGTCAGCATGGGGTTTGACGATATTGACAACCGCGGCGTTACGCTGGCAAGATTTTTAACGGGGTCTTCAAATTTAAAAATCAGCTCTTACGGCGGAGGCGGACGGGGCGGCATTGGCGGCGGGTATGACGCAAACCGTTCCGATTTATCTTACACTCTGAGCGCGGTTTCGCCTTTTGACGACGGGCCGCTCGGCGCAACTTATCTGCTGGACGCGCAGCGTTTGCGCGAAGCGGCTTACAGAAGCGGCTCAAACGCGGTGTCGGTTTCCCGCGCGGCGGGCAAAACGCCGGACGGGTATTTTGAATCTTCCGATTATCTGGTTGACGCGTCTAAATTTAACGCCGCGCAGCAGGGGCTTGTGCAGGGGGACGTGCCGCTTGCCAGAGAACCCTCCGAAGGCCCGCCCGTGGAAAGTTCTCTCTCAAAACTTACCGGAGGGGAAAATATAGCGTCTTTTAACCCGCAAATTACCGGCAATATTTCGGATATGTCAAAAGATTTGGGCACGGCGTCCCGCGGGAAAATTAAGCAAATGATAAACCCGAGAGACACTTCCCGCCGCGGCAGGGCGCCGCTGGGCGACCTTAAAGAGTTCGGGGCGGAGCCGCTCAATCAGGCCGGCACCTCCTGGCTATTTACCCGCGCGGGTGACAGAGCCAAAATACAGGAAAGCAAAAAAACGTTGGCGCGCGCCGCTTTTGACGGCAGCGTCCGGCCGGACGAAGTTGTTTTGAAAAAGGACGAGACCGCTGCCACGGTCTCAGACCAGGCCAGCATTAACAAAGACGCAGCCCAGTTTGAAAGTGATAAATTAAAAACAAAAGTCTGCCAGGACGCAATGAAAAAGTATAACGGCGAACCGCCTAACGATCTGCTGAAGAAATCGCGCGATAATCTGCAGCAGTTGAGCGTTGATTTGCAGGGCATAGTTCCGCAATGCTGTCTGACCGTTAATGACGCCTGCCACAACGGAGACTCTGGCGAATCCGCCTGGTTTAAAAAATTGGACGCAATTGTGACCGAGTGTAACAATTATAATCAAATTCAAAGCAATATCAATAAGTCGTGCGGTTTATCCGTCAGTTCTGGCAGAGGCGATTGCGCCGCTATAAAAGATCCTTCCGGAAGGTTGAGTGAATGTACTCCCCTTGAAAGCGCCTCCGGCACACTCACGGGCTATACCAGCGCATTTTCATTCCTGGGCAATCCTGTAAAGGCGACGGTTGAATCTAACGGTAAACTGGCGTCCATAAATACTCTTAATCAGTTCGCGCTTATAGACAGCAAATTACAGTAACCTTTTATATGGGGAAATTTAAATTATTTTTTATTTTAATTTTTGCAGCTGCGCAGGTTTTTGCTTCCGGTCTTTTGGGCCGGCCGCGGCAGGAAATTAATCCTGATTATTCAAAAAGCGTGTGGGACGGCGTTATGGAAACGCAGTCCCAGAACGACGCGCGCAAAGGCTATTATTTCATGTCCGTCGGGAAATATGACGACGCCGTAAGCGCTTTCGCAAAAGCCGCCGTAAAAAATCCCAATACGCCGGAGCCGTATGTGTTGCTGGGCATGGCTTTGTACTGGACCGGGAAGGTTGACTCTTCAATCAGCGAATATAAGCAGGCTTTGACGTTAGATAAAAATAACCAGGACGCGCATTTGCTGCTCGGCATAGCTCACGGCTGGAAAGGCGATATTGCCGCCGCTCAGGCGGAATTTGAGACGGCAGATTCCATCGGTCCGGCCCGCCCCGACGTTAAAATGAATTTATCATCTGTCTACGCCGCGCAGAAAAAAATGGAACTTGCGCTGGACTACGCGCGCAAAGCCGCGGAGCTTGCGCCGCGCGAAGCGTTGTATTTCAACCAGCTCGGCGTAATCAGCGAGGCTGTGGGCCGCGACGAAGCGGCCGAGGCCGCGTTTAAAAGAGCTATAAAACTTTTCCCCGGCAACGAAGACGCCATGCTGGCGCTTGCCGCCACGTATGAAAAACGCGGGAATAATAAAGAAGCGCTTAACTATTACAAAAAATCAGTGGGCATAAAACCCGGCGACTTTATAGCGCGGCTGCGCTACGCGAATTTACTTTACGTCGCCGGCATGGCGCAGGAAGCCAAAGACGCCGTCGTAAAAGCGTTCGCAATTACAAGCGCGGAGGGTAAAGGTCTTGCGCTCAACGTGGCTTACAGCGGCGTTGAAAATAAAAGCGCGGCCTCGCCGGAAATAGAAAATTTAAAAAACGCGCTGTCCCGTTTTAACCCCGGGACTGAAGTAAGAATTGAGGCCGAAATTTCATATCGGCCTAAAGACGCTAAACTTGAGGGCGTTAAAGAAAAAAGCGCGCTTGAACGCGAAATGCTGCTTGCGCGCGCCGCTGAGCAGGCGCAGAGCGCGTCACGTTCTTTCAGCCGCGTTTTTATTTTAAACCCGTCGGACGAGAAAGACCGCGCGGCGCAGATTGAGACAATAGCCGCCGCGCTGCAAAACGCGCTTTCTTCCGCGCCGAAGGATTCCAAAACTCAGATGAGCATTAAAACCGACGCCGTGCAGCGGGAGCCTGTTCAGGCGGCCGGAGATTCTAACCAAAATACCGCGTACAATCCGCGCACCGTCGGAAACGATATGGGGCTTTGGGTAACGGGCCGCAACTGGGTAAGATTTGTTTATGAGATAGCGCCGGATATTGAGACGCGCATTGAGGACAAGACCTCCGCCGGCGCGCAGGCGGATACTTTTGACTATATTTTGATGGGCCTTGCCGCTTTGACGCTGGGCAAAGGGGAAGACGGCCTTAAAAATTTTGACGCCGCGCTGTCGCAGGATGAGAATAATGAAATTGCGCTGCTGGGCAAAGGCACGGCGTATATAATTTTAGGGCGGGAGGACGACGCCGCGGCGGTGTATGAGCAAGTGTTATCTATAAATCCCAAAAACAAAATAGCCAAAAATAATTTAGAGTTCATCAAAAGCGGCGGCAAAAATAAAAAATGAGACAGAAATACGGGCAAAATTTTTTAGTTAACCGCGGCGTTATAGACAAAATTTGCGGCGCCGCGGTTAATTTATCGCGCGGGAAAATTTTGGTTGAAATAGGCCCAGGGCGCGGCGCGCTTACCGCCGGACTTTTGGAACGCGGCGCGCGCGGCTTGCAGCTAGTTGAAATTGATCCTGAGATGGTTAAAATTTTGCGCGCGTCATTGCCCGCCGGCGCGGATATTAATATTTTTGAGAAGGATTTTCTGGATTTTAATTTAAATCTTTTGCCGCGCGGGGATAAATTTTTTATGGGCAACCTGCCTTATATAGCGGCTGCGGAAATTTTGGATAAAGTTTTGGCCGAGGAGAATTTGTCCGGCGCGGTTTTTATGTTCCAGCGCGAAATGGCGCGTCGCATTACCGCCGCGCGCGGAAGAGAATTTTACGGGCCGCTGAGTTTACTCTCGCAGGCGCGCGCGAATATAGAAAGTTTATGCCGCGTAAGCCCCGGCAGTTTTAACCCGCCGCCGAAAGTGGAAAGCGAAGTTCTTGTTTTTACGCCGGAGCGTAAAATTCCGCCAGCGGAGTTTCCTGTTTTTAAGAAAATCGTTAACGCCGCTTTTGCCCATAAAAGAAAAAATATTTTAAATTCTCTGACGGAAAACCTGAAAGTTGATAAAACCGCGCTTGCCGAAACGCTGAGCCGCGCCAAAATTGCCCCAAACGCGCGCGCGCAGGAACTGGCTTTTGAAGATTATTTAAATTTTTTAGAGGCCGTGCCGGCGTATTCCAAATTACTCATCTGAATTACTAATTTGTCAAAAATCGCGCTGATTGCCGGCGTGGCAACCGTATAATTATTTACTATAAAGCAGAAAGCTATCATACGTCCCTGTTTGTCTTTAGCGTAACCGGCGTACGCGCGCGCGTTGGCGTTGGTGCCGGTTTTTATGCGCGCGGTTTTAAGGGCCGACGAACGCGCAAAAACGCGGGCAAAATATTTTCTGTCCCCGTCCTCGGGTATTAACAGCGAGTTATAAAAAAGATCAAAATTTTTCTCTTTCGTCATAATTTCCAGAAGAGAAACTATTGTCTTTGCGTTGGTAATATTTGAACGGGACAGGCCGCTGCCGTCGTAAAGTACGGTATCATTTGTATCAATATAGTGAGCCTCAAGAAATTTCATTATTACGTCAACGCCGCTCTCAGTGTCCGCCCGCCGGCCGAATGCGGCGGCAAGCTGCTTAAGCATAACTTCCGCGTACAAATTAAAACTTTTTTTGTTGATTACATTTATAATTTCTAAAACTGATGGGGAAGTAATTTCATAAAGCCGCGTTTTGCCGGAGTAATCAATATTTACGTCTGAGACTTTTGCGCCTTCCTCGGTTTTTATCCCGCGCGTGCCAAGCGTTTGGACGAGACTTTGCGCGGCAAAAAGCGGCGGGTTTGGCAGCGCGGCGTTTATTGAAAATTCATAATTTACGGCAGGGATTGTGCCGTAAATTTCAATTTCCATTTTCCCAGGCGCGCCGAAAATATATGCGTTGTCCGCAGAATCAGAGGAAGATAAAATATGATTTTTTATCGTCAGGCCCTGTACTTCCGGCACAGTCCGCGCTATATCAGCCGCCATATCCGGCGCGGTGGACGGCTTGAAATAAATTTTAAAAGAATTGTCGTTAAAGTTAAGCGTGTCCGCCCGCGCGCCGTAGTAATTGCCTATATCTTCCCACGCGAATTTGCGCGGCGTCGCAAGACCTTCAAAATAAGAATTATCCGCATATACCGCGCCGCTTATTTTTTTTATTCCGGCGTTTTTTACGGAGTCAGCCCAGGCGGAAAGAACCGCGTCCATATCGGGATTATTTTTTATGCGCGAAGAACCTAGGGCAGGGTCCCCTCCGCCGGCTATATAAATATTTCCTCTGAGCGTGCCGAAAATATTTTTTTTGCCGTCGTAGTAAAGCCGCGTTTTAAAAGTCGTTTCCGGCCCGAGGAGAGACAGAGCGGCCGCCGTCGTAAAAAGTTTTACCGTGCTTGCGGGCGTTAAGCGCAATGCGGGATTAACGCTGATAATATCGTCTCCGTCAACATATTTGGCGTAAAAAGAATAGGAAGAATTTTGCAAAGCCGCGTTTTCAAGCGGCGGCGTTAGGGCGGCGCAGACGCTCAAGTTAAAAGTAAGTATAATAAAAGTACAAAGATATCTCATAAATCAATTATAGGAAAAATTATGGACATAAAATCAAAACTGCCTGCGCGCAAGACCATCGCGCTCGTCGCGCACGATAATAAAAAGAAAGATCTTATTGAATGGGTAATGTTTAATAAAGGCAGCCTTTCAAAACATAAACTCTGCGCCACCGGCACGACCGGCGGACTTATTGAAAGCGCGCTTGATATGAAAGTTCATCTTTTTAAAAGCGGGCCTTACGGAGGGGACCAGCAGGTGGGCGGCAAAATCGCCGACGGGGAGATTGACGTGCTGGTTTTTTTCTGGGACCCTCTCACGCAGCAGCCGCATGACCCTGATATTAAGGCTTTGCTGCGGCTTGCGGTTTTGTGGAACATTCCCGTCGCGTGCGACAGGGCGACGGCGGATTTTTTAATTTCCTCACCGTTATTTAACGCGGAATATGAACGTTATATGCCTGACATAAACGGCTATATGGGCAGGCTTAAAAAATAGTTCTTTATGAAAAATATTCCTATGCATGTTGCTTTTATTATGGACGGGAACGGACGCTGGGCCGCCGCGCGCGGAAAAACGCGCAGGGCAGGACATGAGGCCGGCGCCGAGGCCGTGCGCGCGCTTATTAAAAATGCGGGCGCTGCCGGCATAAAATTTATTACGCTTTACGCTTTTTCAAATGAAAACTGGCAGCGGCCCGAGGCGGAAGTTAAAGACCTTATGAACCTGCTGTCCAGAAGTTTAGACGAGTTTGACAAAACTTCCAAAGACAATAACGCGCGTTTTTTAGTCAGCGGCCGCAGAGACAGACTGCCGGAAAAAGTGCTTAAAAAAATTGACAAAATTATCGCCGCCACCGCCGGAAATAACGGGCTGACAGTTATTCTGGCGTTAAATTACGGCGCGCGGCAGGAAGTTGCAGACGCGGTTAACGCGCTGATAGCGGCAGGCAAAAAAAATGTTACGGAAACGGATATAGCGGCCGTGCTTTATAATCCTTCCGTGCCGGACCCTGATTTGATTATAAGGACGTCCGGAGAGTGTCGGCTGTCAAATTTTTTGCTTTGGCAGGCGGCGTACAGCGAATTTTATTTTACGCCAGTGCTCTGGCCGGATTTTGATAATGCGGAACTTGAGAAAGCGCTTGAAGTTTATGCCGGAAGAAAAAGACGCTTTGGAAATGTTTAGCAGATAAGAGGTTTTTGGACTTATGTTTGCCGGATATAGAATAAAAACAGCGCGCCGTCCGGCGCGCTGTTTTTATTCTATATCCGGCGTAAAATTAGATTTTCATTACCTCTTTTTCTTTTTCGGAAACGGCCTTGTCTATCATCAGTATGGCGGCGTCGGTCGCTTTCTGCACGTCGGCCTCAATCCGTTTAGCGTCGTCTTCGGAAACCTCGGAAGATTTTTGCGCTTTTTTTACCTTTTCAATAATGTCGCGGCGTTCGTTGCGGACGGCCACTTTAAAATCCTCGCTCATCTTTGATATATTTTTGGCAAGCAGTTTTCTGCGGTCTTCCGTCATGCCGGGCAGAGATATGCGTATAAGTTTGCCGTCGTTAACCGGACTTGCGCCGAGGTCCGCTTTTTGCAGCGTTTTGTCAATGTCCTGCAGGGCTGACATATCCCACGGCGTGACTTCCAGCGTTTTTGCGTCCGTGACGTTTATCATGGCCATTTGTTTAAGCGGCGTGGGCGTGCCGTAATAATCCACGCGTATGTTTTCAATTAACTGCGCGCTGGCGCGGCCCGTTCTGATGGTGCCCAAGTCGCGTTTTAATCTTTCCACCTGTTCGGTCATGGCCGTCTTAGATTTTACTATTAAAGCAGTAATGCCTTCCATATAACTCTCCTAATATATAACAGTTCCGACTGTTTTATTTTGTAAAGCCGCTTTGATATTTCCTTTTTTATGTAAATTAAAAACCTGTATCGGCAAATGATTTTCCATGCAAAGCGCAAGCGCGGCCGTGTCCATAAACTGCAGGCCTTTTGCGATAGCTTCGGCGTAAGATATTTTGTGTATAAGCTTGGCTTTATTGTTTTTGCGCGGGTCCGCGTCATAAACGCCGTCAACCTGCGTGGCTTTCAGCATGACGTCCGCGTTTATTTCGCTCGCGCGCAGCGCGGCGGCGGAGTCCGTAGTAAAAAACGGATTGCCGGTGCCGCCCGCAAAAATCACCACGCGGCCTTTTTCAAGGTGGCATATAGCTTTGCGGCGTATGAAAGGCTCGGCCAGCTGGCGTATGTCTATTGAGGTTAAAACTCTTGTCGGAATTTTTTCTTCTTCCAAAGCGGACTGCAGGGCCAGCGCGTTTATGACTGTGGCCAGCATGCCCATGTTGTCCGAGTTGACGCGGTCAATTATGCCGCCGCCGTCCCGAACGCCGCGCCAGATATTTCCGCCGCCTATTACTATGCCCAGCTGGCAGTTTTTGGCCGCTTTTAATGCGGACGCTATCTCATTTGCAATGTCTTTTAAAGCGGCTGGCGTTATGCCGCGTTTGCCGTTTTCAACTAAAGCTTCGCCTGATAATTTTAAAAGTACTCTGTTAGTTTTAGCCATAAAAAATCCTTATGCAGTTTTTTACATATTACAAAAATATTAAGGTAAAATCTAATTATGATAACAATTAAACCGTTTCAAGCTTTGCGCCCCGCGCAAAAACCCGAAAAAACGGCCGCGCTGCCGTATGACGTTATGAGTTCCGACGAAGCTAAAACCATGGCCGCCGGCAACACCGCGTCTTTCCTTCATATTGACAAGCCTGAGATTGATTTGCCGCCCGGCACAAATATTTACGCGTCGGAAGTTTACGCGAAAGCCAAAGAAAATTTTGAAAAATTTATAAAAAACGGCGTTTTTATTCAGGAAGAAAAACCGTGTTTTTACGTCTACGCCCAGACAATGAACGGGCGCGCGCAGTACGGCTTTGTCGCCGCCGCGAGCACGGCGGACTACGCGGCGGGCAAAATCAAAAAACATGAATTTACGAGGAAAGATAAAGAAGAGGACCGCACGCGCCACGTCAACGCTTTAAACGCTACGACGGGCCCGATATTTTTGGCATATAAAGATAATCCGAAATTGGATGCTATTTTAATAGACGTTTCAAAACGCGTTCCGCTTTATGATTTTACGGCGGAGGACGGCATAAAGCATACCGTCTGGCGTATTGACGACGAGGCGGAGATAAGGAATATTGAAACGCGTTTTATGAAAGTGCCGGCGCTTTATATTGCGGACGGGCACCACAGGGCCGCGTCCGCGGCCAACGTCGCGGCGCGCAGGGCTGCGGCTAACCCGAATCATACAGGGTTTGAGAGTTATAATTTTTTCCTGTCGGTAATTTTTCCGGCGGACCAGCTTCATATTATGGACTATAACCGCAGCGTTAAAGATTTAAACGGTTTAAGCGCGGAAGAGTTTTTGAAAAAACTTGCGGCTGCCGGTTTTACTGCGGAAAAAACTGCTGAAAAAAAGCCGGCTAAAAAGCATGAATTCGGAATATATCTGTCCGGCCAGTGGTACCGCCTGCGCGCAAAACCTGAAATTTGCGGCGGAGCGGACCCGATAAAAAGTTTGGACGTCAGTATTTTACAGGATAATGTGCTTGCGCCGCTGCTGGGCATTGCCGACCCGCGGACGGACAAAAGAATTGATTTCATAGGCGGCATACGCGGAATGGCGGAGTTGGAAAAATATGTTGACCAACTTGGCTACGCCGTCTCGTTTTCAATGTTCCCCACGTCAATGAATGATTTAATGGCTGTAGCCGACGCCGGCCTCGTAATGCCGCCCAAAAGCACGTGGTTTGAGCCTAAACTCAGAAGCGGTTTGTTGATATACAGGTATTAAATAAATAATTTTACAGTTATCATTATGGATTTAAAAAAGATAATACTGCGGCAATAACGGTTATTACTAAAATTATGCCTATGGGTATTAAGAAATAGATGACTATTACTGCGGAGTCTGTTGTGTTATCCTTACTGCGTTTCCATGCTGTCAAAGAAAGTTTGTATTGACATTATAAGAAAAAATGCGCATAGCCCAAACTGCAAAGCCATGGATTTAATATTAAAATACATAATTGTGGCGCCGGCGGCAGCCGCGCTTGCGGCAGATAACAAGAGAATAAAAAACGTGAGCCACGGAGTTTGGGTTTTCGGTTCATTCATATAAAGTTTTACCGGTTTTTTCTTTAATTAACCTGGTGTAAATAACTTCCGTTTAACGCAAGCTGGTCTATTATCTTTACCGCCAGTTCCGAAACGCTGTCCTGCGCCTGGTCAGTGCTCGCGCCTATGTGGTGCGTGCCGTAAATGTTTTCCTGTTGCATGACGGAGTCTTCAAATTTTCCCGTGCCGTCTGCCGGCTCAATTTCATAAACGTCCAGTCCCGCGCGGATACCTTTTTTGCCGGCTGCCTCAACAAGCGCGCTTTCTTTTACAAGGCCGCCGCGGGCGGCATTTATGAAGTACGCGCCGTCTTTGCAGGCGTTAAAAAATTTCTCGTCAAATAAATTTTTTGTGCCGGCGTTATTGGGGACGTGCACGGTCAAAATATCCGCCTGCGCGGCGAGCTTGTATAAATCATCCACCATAGTTATGTTAAAGCCTTTAAGAGTTTCGGCTTTTACAAAAGGGTCAAAACCCAGAATTTTCATACCGAAAGCTTCCGCCCGTTTAGCCACTTCTCGCCCTATGTGGCCAAGGCCGATTATGCCTATAGTGCGGCCGTAAATCCCGCGCGCTTTGCTGTATTTTGTTTTGTCCCAGACGCCCGCGCGCAGGTCGGCGGTATTATCATAAATCCTGCGGTCTAAAGCGAGTATGAGGCCCAGCGTCAGTTCGGCCACGGCTATTGAATTCGTGCCCGGGCAGTTGCAGACGGCAACGCCTTTTTCTTTGGCGTGTTTTACGTCAATAGTGTCATAACCCGCGCCGGCGCGGATTATTAATTTAAGTTTGCCGCACGCGTCTATGGCGGCGGCGTTTACTTTCGTGCTTCTTACTATTATAATTTCCGGCTGATTGTCTTTTACGGCGGCGGGGAGAGTATTTTCATCAAGTTTAGGCTGGTAAATTATCTCATGTTTTTTTTCTTTAAGAACTTCCTGCCAGTGGGCGGGAAAACTGTCCGCTATTAAAATTTTCATAAATGCGCCGTCCTCATTTCTTTAACTATCCAGGAAATTGTTTTTGCAAGTTTCTCATACTGCGCCGTGCCCGTTACGTCAACAAAAGGGAAACAGGCCACGCGCAGAGAATTTTCTTCCACGGTGGAATATTTGGAAATGCCGTCGGCAAGGCACGGCTTGCCGGTGTTTTTGACGGCCTTGGAAATATCCGCGTCTTTTAATTTCTGGTCTGTTATGCGAAGGGTTACCGTCGTAAAAGAGCGGTTTTCTTCTTCGCGTATAAGCGGTTCAAGATAATCCGTTTTCTTGGCAAAATCAAAAAGGTACGCGGCGTGTTTTTTGCACAAATCTTCCATAGCTTTAAGGCCGCCGTTTGCCAGCATCCACTTCGCGGCTTCGTTAGCCAGCCAGATGTTAGTGGTTGAGGGGGTGTTTACCGTCTGATATTTTTTGGCTTTTTCAAGGGCTTCGGCAAACTGCAATATATAAGGTATCAGGCGTTTGGGAGCTACGGCCTGCGCGCGCGCCACGGCTTTCGGGCTCAAAATAAGAACGCTTGTTCCGCCGCCCGCGCCAAAACATTTTTGAAGCGAAAACACCATAGCGTCATATTTTCCTACGGGCAGCACGCGGCCGCCGGCGCAGGACGTGCAGTCCCACGCGATAAGCGTGTTTCCGCCGCGGTTTGCCCAGGCATTTTCAAGATAATCGTTAGGTATTTGCGCGCCAGTGGAAGTTTCGTTCGGCGTCAGCATGACGAGGCTGGCTTTAAAATCAGGAAGCTCTTTGGGGAAATACTCGCCTTTGGGTGCGGATTTAAAATCTTTTTTTACGTCTGAGGGCAGCGCGGAGGCTATTTTTTTGCACCACAAATTTGAAAATGCGCCGAAAGCAAGGCCCGAGACGGAGTCATCCGCCAGATTCCAGGCAATAGCGTCCATGGCGGTTGTCGCGCCGCCGTGAAAAAAAATTAAGGTGTAGTCTGAGGGTACTTGCAGAAGTTTTTTAATATTCTCGGTCGCTTCTTTATAAAGGCCGTTTTCTGCAAGGCCCGCGCTGCGGTGGGAACGTTCAAAAAGAGTCTGGTGCAGCGGTGTATTTCTAGCCTGCGGGTGGCCCTGGCTGGGGCCGCAGGCAAAGGTGACATCAGGCAATATTTCCGACGGTATATTCATTTTTTTTATTCCTCAAGTTTAAATTCCTGCTGTATCAATATAATAGAACATTAAGACGCCTTTGACAAGCGTCACAACATATGTTAAAACTATGGTATGGAAAATAATTATAACAGCATATCACTTTACAAAGCGTTGCTTTCCCTGAAAAATGAAATTGAGGCCGAAAGATTTTTAAAAGACATTTGCACGCCCGGCGAACTGCGTGATTTAAACGAGCGCTGGCTTGTGGCGCAGATGCTAAGCGACGGCGCTTCTTACCGCCAGATTAACGAACTTACCGGCATAAGCACGACGACGGTAGGCCGCGTGGCCAGATTTTTAAACGAAGAAAGTTACCAGGGTTATAAATTGATTTTGGAACGCGTTAAGAAAAAAGAAAATAAAAAATTCGCGAACAGGTTTACAAAAATAAAGCAGCTGATTAAATTTAAAAGAAAACATGTCTGAGTTATTACGGAAATTTTTATATCTTGGGAGTATGTTTAAAAGACATGCTCCCGTTTTTATATTTCTGGCGGCGGCGCAGCTGTTTTGCGCGGCGCAGGACGGCGGTTTGGAATCAAAGGTAACGCCGGCAGTAGGCGGCCTGCCGGCGCAAGAGAAAAAAACGGAAACCGAGGCCGAGCGTCCCGCTCCCGTTTTAGACGATAAAATTTTACGGCCTGTTTCCGGAAGGCCGGTTGTTCCCGCGCTAACCGCGCCGGCAGCGCCGGAGGAACAATCCACTTTCAGTCTGATTGATATGAGCAGTATAACCGTTCCGCTGACCACCGCTACGTCGGCGGTAAGTACGCCGGCGGCTCAAACTTCCGTTCCCAATGAATCCAAAAAAACTGAAACCCAAAAAACGGCCGCGGCTCCGGCCAATGTTCCCGCTTCCGCCGCCGCGCCAAAGCCTGTTCCCGCTCCGGCTCCGAAGATAAAAATTATAAAAAAAGATTATTCCAAGCCCGGCCCGTCGTGGGTGCAGGCTCACACTTCCAACTTTAATATTTTTACCGATAAAAAAGGTTTCGGCATGGCTACGCCCAACATCGGCATGACTTTTGAAAGCGCCTACGCCTCCATGCGCATGAACATGCCTGTTCCCATGCCGGATAAAACCAACGTCTATATTTATAAAACGCGGGAAGATTATTTAAAGGGCGAATTTGCGCCCTACCAATGGTCCGAAGCCCTGTCTTTCCCGACGGAAAACACCATAGTGCTTTATAATACCGCCGGCGACAGGGACGGCCTTAAAAAAGATTTTATGCACGAGTACACGCATATGATTAACGGCGGTTACGTTTCCGGTCTGCCGCTTTGGCTGGACGAGGGCATGGCGGTTAATATGGAGGACATCAGCCTGAACGCGGCCGGCGGCGAATGGGCCAAAGATTTATTAAGGAAAGATTTGCGCGCGTATAAACTTATAGGCAAAAAAAACCAGAAAAATACCGGCGGGCAGATTTTGTATTTTATCAGGTTTAACGAGTTTATGAATGACAAAAGCCTTGAAGCGTTTTCTTCCGCCGGCAAAGTGCAGGACTGGTATCTGCAGGCGTACGCCATGGTGAGATTTTTGTGGAAGCCGTATAACGCTTCTACGCCGGAAAACCAAATCAAATTCCGCCAGTTTATGAGTTTGATAAAAAACGGCGAAACGGTTTATGATAAAAACGGCGAAGCGCGGCATAAAAAATACACGGTGGAAGAGGCGCTTAAAAAAGCTTACACATTTGGCGGGATAGACGATTTTGAGTCAAAATTTTGGTTCTGGTACGCGGAGCTTAGAAAGAGTTACGACGCTGATTTAAAAGACAAAACCAAGAGATAATATGCTTGTAAGCTATTAAATTCTGACGCATAAAATCCGCTGTCATAAGACAGCGGATTTTTTATAAAAAACTTCTTCCTATACAGTTTCCTTATCATTTTTATCTAGAAATCCGAAAAATATGTTTTTGATTTTATAAAAAACTCTACGTCTGAGACCAACATAGCCTTTTTAATTGTTTTATATTACCTTTTTTATAATTTAGAATATAAAGACGCGAGGAGGATTTTTGTGAAAAAAACCATAATAAATATATTTGCCGCGGTTTTATTTTTCGCGGCGGGAACAATTATAATATACGCCTACAGCAATTATGAGGACTGCAGGTGCAACCAGAGCGTGCCGGGCGTAGACTTAAATATCTGCTGCGCTCTTAAAGCCGGAACGGACAAAGTATGGACCGGCGGCGGCGCGCAGTGGTCAACTTCTTACTGCAAAACGCCGTGCAGCTCGTTAAACTGCAGCGGCTCAACGCCTATAAAAACCGGTAATGCTTATCAGGAAGACTCCGGCGGGTGCTGTAAGGGGGAGGACTGTTCTTCATACAAATGTACTGCGGGTTCAGGCGGCTGGGTACCGGCGGCGGATGCATCAAATTACTGTAAATCTTGCTGCGGCAGCAATAATTTTAATTTTAACGGGACCGTAACCTGCGGCGGGGTTAGTTACATAAATTGTAATTGCAGAACAATAGTTGCCGCCACCTATTGGGTGCGCGACTTTAAGGGATTTGGTGCGCCTCAAGGTAATTGTACTGACACATGTGATGCAGTGAAACGGCAGCTTAACAGACAAGGGGGCGCAGCAGTGGGTGGAGTGGCAGCGGATTACTTAGATATGTGCCCCAGCTATGTTGATCCCAGCAAACAGATAGACTGCGGATTAGCAATGCCGCACATAACTACCCAACCTGCCGGCACCGTTGAAGTGTGTTATTTGCCATATGATTCCTGTGATACTGATGTCGCCGATCCTGCCGGCGGTCTTTGTTATCAAGGAGACAGATTTTATCTTGGCTGCAAGGTAATTAAATAGAAGCCCAAACAGATGATTATTAAAGACCCGCCGCGGTATACGACGCGGCGGGTTTTTGTTTTAATTGTTTTATTGCCTGTTTATACCGCAGTTTTTACATCTTAAAATCTTCGCCCAGGTAAAATTTTCGGGCGTTTTTATCGTTAAGCAGAGTGTCCTGGTCGCCTTCTATTAAAATTTTACCGTCGTAAATCAGATACGCGCGCTCGGTCAGCGGCAGAGTTTCGCGCACGTTGTGGTCCGTTATCAGCACGCCTATGCCTTTGTCTTTTAATTTAAAAATCATCTGGCGCAGGTCCGAGACGGTTATCGGATCAATGCCGACAAAAGGCTCGTCCAGCAGTATAATTTTAGGGTCGCTTATCATGCAGCGCGCTATTTCCATGCGCCGTTTTTCGCCGCCGGAGAGTGTCCACGCTTTTTGTTTTGCAAGTTTTGTAAGGCCGAACTCTTCCAAGAGTCCGTCCACGCGGGTTTTTTGTTTTGCGCGGTCAGACTCTATGCGTTCTAATACGGCAAGCAAATTTTCTTCCACGGTCAGGCCTTTGAAAATAGTCGGCTCCTGGGCAAGATAACCCAGCCCGTGGCGCGCGCGCTCGTACATAGGCAGTTCGGTAACGTCTTTATTATCCATAAAAACTTTGCCCGCGCTTGGCTGTATGAAACCTACTAGCATATAAAAACTGGTTGTCTTCCCCGCGCCGTTGGGCCCCAGCAGGCCGACAATTTCACCCGACGACACGTGAATATCCACGCCCTTTACCACCTTGCGGTGTTTATAAACTTTTTCAATGCCCTTTGACCTTAATTCCATGAAAACTATTTTACATTATTTGGGGCGCGGCTGTGGCGTTGTATTCTTATGTATCTTTAAAATAGTTTTAACTGCGCGCGTCTGCTATAATCTTTTTACATTACAAAAAATCAAAAAGACTATACTCTTTCCGTCGTCAGCAGGATTTTGTATATTCATTTTATGCTTAATAAAAACGGTTTTACTCTTATTGAATTATTGGTTGTCGTTCTTATAATCGGCATTCTGGCGGCTATAGCGCTGCCGCAATACCAAAAGTCTGTTGAAAAATCCAAGGCGATGGAAGCCGTTATTACCGTAAGAACGCTTGCCGAAAGTTACAAAAGATATCAGCTTGAAAGCGGCGGCCTCCCCGCGACATTTGACGACCTTGACGTTTCTGCACCCCTTACAGATATTCAGGAGTGGACAGGGAACAATCCGCCAGGACAGAAGGGGACTCTGTCAAAAAACTGGACAGTGCTTATTTATCAACTTGGAGTTATAGCTTACAGGGCTGACTCAAAAGTTAATATTTTTTGGCAGGTAGGCACAGGGGATATTATCTGCGCTACTTCAAACGGCACGCCGGATTCCTTGTGCCGCGCTCTCGGCGCGGTTGATTATAATCCGCCAAAAACAAGCTGCGGCTGGACCTGGATGAATTGCCTTTACATTTCCACGCCCGGCAAAATTTAATATATGACGTAAAAAAAGACCGGCG
>JAIRUU010000060.1 GCA_031254225.1 Candidatus Elusimicrobium euhamitermitis | reverse complement strand
TAATCCTGCCTCTTAACGTCCTTAGACCCGCTAATAAACGATATGCCGAAAATGCTTGAAATAGCGTATTCCGCCATGGCCAGTGACGCGCCCAGATAAATAAACGTCGGGTGCGCGGGCGCAAAAACGCCCAGGCCCACGCCGGCGGCCAGTATCCCGCCCGCGGCCAGCAGCGCGCCGTCCGGGCCGAATTTATTTATAAACATTTTAGCCGTCGCCCTGCCCGCGACAAACGGAATGGGGTAAGTAACTATGTTTAAAAACCACGCGCCGGTGCCGGGGTAAAGCATTTCAAAAATCATCGGGCCGGCGGAGCCCAGCGCAAATTCCACCGCGTTGATAAGCCCCAGGCTGCTTACCAGTTTCACGGCGGCTTTGTCTTTAATAAAAGAAGCGGCCTTATCTTTTAAGTCGGCAAAAAAACTTTTTCCCTGCTCGGACGGCGGCGTTTTAAAATTAGGCATTTTTGTAAAAACGTTTAACCACAGCAGCGCGCCCGCCGCCGCGGGGACAAGCATATAAGGCAGCGACGCGGTAGGGTCTTTTACAAAAGGCAGCACCGCAAAAATACCGGGCGTAAAATAATTTAAAAATATTCCGGCGGCTCTTGCAAACTGCAGTTTATAAATTTTATTTTCGCGCGGTTTGGAGTGCGCGGTAAAAGACGACAGCAGTAAATGCGACGCGTTATAAATGCTGTCCGCCCCCATGCTGACCAGCAGGGAACTGGACAAAATAACCATAAGCTGTTTGTGCATGTCCGGCCACGCCGTAAAGTGCCCAAAACCCGCGTAATCCGCCAGCAGCCCGCCGGCGAGCATGCTTGCCAGCCCTAAATTTACGACGACCTTTTTACCCCCTATATTAGACAGCGCGCCCGAAATAAAAGGCATTACCGCCACCGGAATAAAAGAGAAAACCGTTATGAGCGACGTCTCAAAAGGCGTCAAATGCATTTGGTTTTGTATGACGCCGATAAGCGGCTGCATAATGGTTTCAAAGCCGACAATCGTCAGAGCCGCGTACAGAAAAGACGTGTAATTTATCGCCGGCGCGCCGTTTGTTTTAACGGGCTCCACGTCCGCGCCTTCCAGTATTTTCCGCGCGGCCTCATAGTGCGTTATGCCGCCGTCCGGCGTGAGCGCAAGCTCGCCGGTAATTTCGCCGACGGGATTTACAAAAGCAAGGCCGTCCTTTGTCAGCAAAGGCGTGTGGCTTTCAAGAGTTTTTTCTATCTTCCCCATGTTTTTCTCGGACGCGGCAACCGCCACGGGCAGGAAAACTTTTTCTTCGGTCGGCGCGCCGTTTTCATCGGCAATAGACACGGGCAAACTCATTTCTTTGACAATTTTTTTGCCGTTAACCGGAACGAGCGAAAACAGCAAGGCCCCGTCCGTCCCGCCGGTCAGCCCGCCGGAATTTTTGTTAAAGAAGCCGGCGCGTTTTACGGAGTCCCAGGTTTTACCCAGCGACCGCGTAAATTCTTTTCTCCACGCGGCTTTGCCGAACAACAGCCACGCGGTCAGAACAAACAGCGGCACCGGCGCGTAGAAAAAGAATAATCTGCCCGCGTCCATAGCGGACATGCCCATGTGTACCGCCAAATCTCTTCCGCCCGAGAAAACCAGCGGGAAAAGCGCGGCGCCTATCAGAGAGTCATTAACCAGGGCGACCATGTAAGGCTCTCTCTTTGTATCTCTTGAGAAGCCGACTCTGTTCGCGCTGAAAAAAGTTGAAATGCCGTACTCCAGCATACCTATGGAGGCGATTATGCCGAGCGCGTAATTATCCGCCGCAAAACTTAAACCGCCCAAAATGCCGCCCAGCGCCACCGATATGCCGAACAGGCGCGAGCCGTTTACGCCAAAAGTTTTTACCGCCCACCCCGTCGTCATTCTGCCTAAAATAAACGGCAGAGCGGAATAGAAAAACGCGGCCGTGCCTATATTGCCGCCGCCGATAAGCGGCGAAATCAACATGGGGGTTGCCGCCATGAAACCGACTTCAGCGCCGTTCATAAGCGCCGCCGAAGCGGTTATGCGGCCGGCCGCGCCCTGCGGGTCTTTCCTGAAAAAGTTCCACTGTTCGGCCAGAGAAATATTTTTCTTTTCCGGATCAGAAGACCCGAAGAAACCGCTGTGTTTAAAATTAGGTATGCCCGAAGAAAGTAAAAATAACGCGCCCGCGGCCGCGCCGCCTATTGTCAGCAGCGGTATGCCCAAAGTTGCGTCAAACCCGAGTTTGGACAGCGGCGAAGAAATATAAGAGCCGAGCATAACGCCGCCCGCCATAAACTTTTGCAGCGTGCCGGTTTTCTGCTGGCGCAGCGCTGCGTCGCCGGTAAAATTGGACAGGTACTGCGACAGCGTGTTGTCCAGCAAAAATATTCCGGTGCTCGCCACAAAATTGGAAGCCAGAAGACCGCCGTACTGCAGCGCCCAGGAATCCATGGGTTTAAAGTGCCCGAGGCCGAAATAAACGGACATCGCGCCGCCCGCGGCAAGGGCCGCGAGACCCGTAAACATCGTCGCTTTTTTGCCGAAAGCGGATTTCAGTTTTGCCGCTATCGGCGGGTTGGAAAGAGCGGCAAAGAAAAACGTGGACACCGCAAAAGCAGCAACCTGTATGCCGCTTAAATTCATGGCCGTGCGCACGGCTTCCATGTTGCCGCCCAAAAATAAAATGTGGAAACCCGTCAGAACGCCGCTGGCGTAAATAGCGTTGCTCCACCGCCCTACGTTATTGACCCTGACGGAAATTACCGGCGGCGCAACGCCGTCTCTGAGCGCTTCCCTTATATTTTGGAAAGAAACGCCGTTGGTGGCGCGCACGAGAAGCGACGCGTCTCTTTTCAGTTTTGCGGACTTTAAGAAAATCATGTTATTGTCAATATTTATGAACGGAATATTTGTTTTAACATGGTTTTCAAATTTGTCTA
>JAIRUU010000057.1 GCA_031254225.1 Candidatus Elusimicrobium euhamitermitis | reverse complement strand
AAGTGCTTGCCACAGTCATAAAATGCACGGACGAACTTATAAGGGACAGCGCGGTAAATCTGACGCAGTTCCTTTCCGAACTTGTGGCGGAAGCCATGGCGCTGGAAATTGAACGCGTGGCGCTGGTCGGCGATACATCCGCGGGGGACCCATTCAAAGGCGTTTACAATACCGCGGGTTTAAACAATGTCAGTATGTCAGGCGCATCGGTTTCTTTTGACGATATCGCCAATCTGATTTTTAAACTGAGCGACGCAAATGCCGCAGGCAGCGTCCTCGTTCTGTCCCGCACGGGCTTAAGCAAACTTTTAAAATTAAAAGATTCCAACGGAAATTATCTGTGGCAGCCGCCGGCCGCTTCCGGCGCGCAGCCTACAATCTGGAACACGCCTTACGTGGTAAGCTCAAAAATCCCCAACGATATTGATGGCGATAAAACCATAGCGTTATTCGGCCGCTTCAACAGACACCTGTTAATTTCCCCGAGACAGGAAATGACGGTAAAGGTTTCGCAGGACGCTTCGTCATGGAACGCTGACACAAGCTCCGCGGACAGCGCTTTTATGTTAGACCAGACATGGCTGCGCTTCACGCAGGCTTTGTCCATAGACGTAACTTTCGGCGAAGCTTTCAGCTGTCTTACATTTAAATAAACCGTAACGGTTTGGCGGCGGGCGGGCAAATAAAACGCCCGCCGCACGGGGGAAACATGACAACATTAATTGCTTTAGAAGAACTGAAACAGTATCTTGAAATTGATGACGGCGCGCGGGACGCTTTGTTAAGCGTTTTAATTCAAAGCGTAAGCAGCGCGGCGGAAATATTTACTGGCCGCTTTATAATAAACCGCGTTATAGAAGAGGAATTACATTTTTTTGACCGCGCCGCGCAGACGCTGCAGCTTAATTTCTATCCTGTAAAACAAATAATAAAAATAATACGGAACGGACAGGAAATTGACGCCGCGCAAATTGCCGCGGACAAAGAAAGCGGTATTTTAAGACGGCAATATGATTCTTTTTGCGGAACTATTTTAGTCAGTTACGAGGCCGGCATAGCGCAGTCTGCCGCGGACGTGCCGCAGGACATAAAACTTGCCTGCGCGCAGTGGATAAAATATTTTCTTTCATCTGACCCGTCCGTTAAGACGGAAAGTCTGGGCGATTATTCCGTCTCATACGCGGAACTTTGCGGCGGAATGCCCGCGCAGGTCGCCGCGGTATTGGAAAAATATAAGAGGTACGGCGTATGAGCTTTTCATTTCTTTTAAACCGCCGCTGCATGGTGGAAACCGCGGTAAAAATCCAGAACACGCTAAACGGGGAAACAGTAATGCAGTGGGCGCCTCTTTACCAGAATGTGAAATGCCGCATAAGAACGCGCACGGCGGAAGAGAGAAAAAACTCATCTTCCGAATATAAAGTTTCCACTCATGCTATGTATCTTGAATATTTGAAACTGGAAGACGCGCTTACGCGGATAGTCTGCGACGGCAAAATTTACCGCGTGAGCGGACAGCTGAATATGGGCGGCGGGCATGAATATCTGTGCTTATATCTGGAGGTTAAAGAATAATGCTTGATTTCCAGAGTGCTTCCGGCAAATATTCCGGATTTAAAAATCTTTTTCTCATGCTTAAAGAGAAGTTGAGGAGGGGAGATGATATTACAAGATATTTATAATTTTCTCGCGGCGGATGCGGTTTTAAAAAATTTATTATCCGCGTCTGGAAAGGACAGCAAAATTTACCCGAATATAGCAAAGATTATGAGCGCGCCGCCTTTTTTGGTATACCGCAGTTCAAATCACGGCGGCACGCAGAATGAAATTTTGAGCGAGGAAATATTAGACGTAATTATAACCGCGCAAAATTTTGAAACTGTATGCCTTATTAGCGCGCGCTTAACGGAACTATTAGACGGTGTAACGGATATTCCGTCCGACATATTTTATATATATCACAGCAAAAAAACCGGCGGCGCGGATTACGCGGACGAACTTTACAGAAACGTACGCGTGTTAAATTTTAATTTAAAATTCAGAAGTAAAAAGGATATTTTATGACGACAAATATAGTAGTAGGTTTGCAGACGCAAAACACAATCAGCCTTGCCGCTTACGGCGCGGCCGAAGAAACGGGGGCCCAGCTCGGCCTTGTCAAAGGCGGCGTCAGCATTGAGCATGACACGACGGCGCAGGAAATTATGGTGGACCAGTATCTCGGGCCGATTGATATTATAACGACGGCGGAAAGTCTGACGGTAAAAACGAGTTTGGCGGAAGCTATTTTGGCTAATCTTGCCGCGGCGCTCGGCGCGGCTGCGCCGGAGCAAAACGCGCTTAATCTGACTACGGCGGCGGATAATTTTTACACGCTTTATATAAACGTAAAAGGAGCGCATGGCAAAAAACGCAAATATACTTTTTGGAAGTGTAAAGTAAAAGGCAAAACCGCCCAGGCTTATAAACGCGACGGAGAAACAGTAGCGGATATTGAGTTTAACGTGCTTGTTGACGCGTCAAAAAGCGCGGACTGCAGGTTTGGCAAAGTAGAAGATTTGGATTAACCGGAGGATACCATGACGCCGTTTACCGAGAAGAAAATCCGCGTCGCAGTCATAGGGCGCGAGATTGAAATAAAACCGCTGACGCTGAAACAAACAATCATGCTTGGCTCTATGTTCGGCAGAATTTACGAAGAAATAATTTCCAAAGCGCGGGATAATAATGATAATTTTATTTTTAAAATAATTTCAGGCGCGCTGCCTGACGACGCTGACGATATAATAAATATTCTCAGTAATTTTTCTTTTGAAGGTTTGAAAAATATTTCTGAAAAAATATCTTTGGAAGAAACTGCGGCGCTCGCCCGCGCGGTGGCCGAGGTTAATGATTTTGAGGCGATAAGCGCAAATTTCAAATCGGCGTTCGGAAAGATGAAAATTTAGACGCAATTTCGGGCGCCGTAGGGCTGATAGCGTCAGTCTTCGGTTACGGGACGGAGTATATTTTGGAACATTCTCTGGCTTGGTTTTTATGGGCGCTGCGGGCTGCGGCCAAAGAACGCGGGGATTTTATAGCAGGTTTTTTCGGCCGCAGCCCGTGCGCGGCGGATGAAACAAAAGAAAATTTAACAAAAATTGGAATTAAATATGAATGAAAATAAAGCAGGTAATTTTTTTATTGAACTCGGAGCCGTTTTTAACCCCAAAGGTTTTGACGAGGCGGACGCGCGCACAAACCAGACCGCGGCCAACGTCAGCAAATCGTTTGACAATTTAAGCGCAAAAACTTCCAGCTATGGCGCAAATATGTCGCGGATTATCGGCGGCGGAAGCAAAATTTCCGCAGGATATATGCAAAGTTTTTTTGACATTTCTTCCAAAGGTTTTTTAAATCTGGAAAGTCTTACAAAAAATATTTTTGGAAATATGCTGAGTTCATTTACCGGCATGATTGCGCAAATGTTATCAAGCGCCGCCATGAGCGGCGTAACAGGTTTGTTCGGCGGCGGCGGTTTGCTGGGCGGGCTGCTGGGCTCGCGTAAAACCGGCGGGCCGATAGCCGAGACGGGGCCTTACCTTCTGCACGCCGGCGAATATGTGCTGCCAAGCGACGTTGTATCTTCCATCAAGCAGGGCGCCGCGCCGGCGGGCGCCGACGGAGGTGGTATTTCTGCCGGAGGCGCGGTGAATATAACATTGAATACTCCCGTCACTGTCAATGGTTCAGCGTCCCAAATAGACGCGAGGGAGCTGGCGGAAGAAATATCCGCCGCGGTCAGGCGCGGCGCGGCATGGGCGGTGGAGCATGCTAAAATAAATTACAAAATAGGCCGACAGAAAAACGGGGAGGTGTCTTTATGAGCCGTTCGCCGATAATAATATATGAAGACATGACCGCCAAATACGCGCCGTCTTTTATTTTGCCTTATGAAAATCAAGGGCTTGCCGCGGAATTTGAAATAGAATTTACGGAAGGAATAAATTCTGACGCCGTTTATTTCTCCGCCGAGGGATTAAAAAAAATAACAGTTTTTTCAGACGCTAATATTTTATTTGAGCAGGATAATATTACGCAAACCGCAAGCTTTGGCAAAATTAAGGCCGCAGGGGTAAATAATATTACGGTTGCGGCCGAAGCGGTGGAAAATAATATTAAAATTAACGCCTTCAAACTGTTACGCTCCGCCGTAAATCTTGGCTGCTGCGCCGTTGATTTTGCGCGTTCGGATTATGCGAAACAGGGATATTATTATTTAAATGACGGTTCCCTGCTGGCGTGGAAAGAATACCAGAAAGCCGGCGGCCGCATGAATATCACAAACTGTTCTTTTGACGTAAAAAATAAAATACTGAAAGCTTTTGAAGATAATTCTTTTTTATCTTTTCAGTTGAACCCGGACATTGACGCGGCCGCGCTTTATGATTTTGCGCTTGTAAAAGCGCCTGCGGAAAAGTTTGACATTAAAACGGGTCTTTTTGAGCTGGAACTTAATTTGGCGCAGAGGTAATATGCAGACAATCAGCGATGAATTTAAAAAACACCTGGCTTCCCAAAACCCGAGATATATAAAACAGGTTTTTCTTGCGCCGCGGAAATTTGAAAACGGCGTTGAAGTCTACGGGCCGACAATTGATATTTCCGCCCGCGTAATTGAAATTGCGCCGATAAAATGGAAACTGGATAACGAAGGTTATTCCATATGGAATACGCCAAACACAGTCATAACTCTTGCGGATACCGACGGCGCATTTGCGCTCGGCGGAGCGTTTTTTTCTGCAGGGTTTGACATTTATAAAAGTAAAATTACCATTTACGCGGGCGTAATAAACGGCGCCGCGGTTGAAAAACTGCCTATGTTTGAAGGCTATATTTTTAATTCCCCCGTCTACCAGCCCGAAGAAAAAACAGCGAGCGTAACCGCGCTGGGCCGCTTTGCGGTCCTGGCCGAAACGGACGCGGAAAAAATATCTCTGTATACAAGCGGAGCGCAGGCCGCTGCGACAGATGCGCGCACATTTACTACGCCCGGCACGGCCGTGAGCCGCGTGACAGACGTCAAAAAAGGTAAAACTTTTGACGGCGCGGCTGTACTTGTTGAAAATTATGATTACACCGTTACGGATTTAAATTTATATAAAAAACCCGCGGTAATAAATTTAAAATCCGAAGTTGTCGGCGGAGAAAATATCTGGCTTTCGTATTATCAGTGGTATGAAGATAAAGAGATAGAGTGGATAGCCTCCGCGGTGGCGGACGCGGCCGGCATAGAAGACAGATATATTGAGCCTGTTGAATTTGAGCACAGCGTGGTCAACAATTTTACGGAAGGCGGCGCGAATTCTTTTGCCGGAACGTGCGGCGGCACGGAGATAAAAAATAATGCGGTTACGTTAAGCGGCTCATTTCCGCAGCCGGCAAACTTTGAGTGGACTTCCGTGGAAAAACCGACGGGAGTAACCTGGACTTTTACGCCGGACAGCGCTCTTGCAGCAGGCAGTCTGACTACGTACGCCAGCGCAAAATCCCCGCAGACTTTTGCATACGGCACATGGGAATTCAGCATGGATCCTTTATGGGACGGCCAAAAATGCTATTACCATTTTATAAGCGATAACGGCGCAAGAACCACCTCAAAAGGTTATGCGTTAAGCATTGAAAGAACGTCAATGGGTTATGTTTATCTGCGCATTTACAGGGTGGACAGCGGCACGCTTAAAAGTCTGGTGCAGACCACGATACTTTTCGGCCAGGTAGTTTCGCAGGCTTATATGAGAATAACGCGGTTTACAAACGGGGACTTCCAGCTGCAGTGCCGCCCGACGGCGCCCATCATTATGCAGTGGAAAGAGCTCGGCGTTGTATGCAGTGATAACACTTATACAACTTCCTCGTGGCAGATTGCCGTGTTTTACGCTTACGGCACTGGCAACAATATTTCCAATATAAAAATTTCCGACAAGACTGCTGCGGTTTATACAACGGTTTCGCCTGAAGGCGATTATATGAGTCCGGTAATTTACGGCGGTGAAACTTTAAACGCATGGGGCGCTTTTGAAACAGTTCAGAGCCTGCCGCAGGGGTGCGGCGGAAGTTTTTTTATAAGAGTAAAAAATAGCGAGTCTGCCGCGTTTTCGGACTGGCAGAATATAGCGGCCGGTTTTATACCCGATAAAAATTTTAAGTACGTCCAGCTCAAATGGAACGGAAAGTCTGATTTGAGTGATACGCAAAATCTTCCGGTCCTGATTTCATGGAAACTGCCGTGGTATACGGGCAGCACAAAAATTGCCGTCGTAAATACTTACGGCCTTAACGGGCAGGACGTTATTAAAGAACTTGCCGCGTTCAGCACTTTTGAGACGGGTTTTGACAGAAACGGAAAATTTCTATTCCGCGCGAGGAATAAAAATACCAACGATGCGGCGGACATAGGACCGCGGGATATTTATAAGATAGAAAGCGTCAGTTCAGGACTTGATTACGTTTATAACCATATAAACGCGGAATTCGGCGCGCACAAAGTCGGCATAGATTCTTATACGCTGGGCGAGTCCGGCCCTAACTCAATAGACGTAAACGGACGCAGGGAGATGACGCTGGAATCGTCAACATTTCTTCCGCCGGAAAGCGTGGACATGGCAATAACTTTAGCGGCTAACGTTTATTATTATTTGTACAAAAAACGCCGTCGCGCGGCCGTGGTTACAAGGTTTATGCCGCAGCTTGATTTAAGCGACATAGTAAAAATCAATTGCGGAGCGGCACACAAATATCCGCGGTATTTAAACGATATTTTTATGACGGTGGAAGGCCTGGAGTTTGACCTTGAAAACTGGACAACGCGCCTGGACCTTGCGGAGGTTATATGAACGGCGACAATACTTTAAATCACGCCCAAAACCATGCCGCTCATTTCGGTTTGCCGAAAAATATTTTCCTGATAATTGCCGCATTGGTTTCTTTCTCTTTATGGCTTGCTTCCACTTTAAACACGCCGCGTAAGCTTGATAATATTGAAACGCGCCTGCAGCACGCGGAAAATAATTACGCGTCTATGGAGGCGCAGATAAATTCCGCTTCTCAGGACATACGGGACATAAAAAATTTTCTTATGAGGGGGCGGCAGTGACTGACTTTAATTTAAGCGAAAATTTTACTTTTTTTGAACTTACCGCGACGGCTGAGACAAAATTTCTTGAGTTCAACCGCGCCGAGGGAATGAATTTTATAATACCGCTGAGCGTTTTGTGCGAAGAGCTTTTGGAAGAAATTTATAAAATGTTCGGCGTAAAACCAACGGTAACTTCCGCTTTCCGCTGTAAGTTTTTAAACAATAAATTACGCGGTTCGGCAGCCAGCCAGCACCTTGGCGGGGAAGCGGCGGATTTTATTTTGCGGGGTTTTGACTGCGCGGAAGTTTTTGAAAAAATAAAAAATTCCGGGCTCGCTTTCGGCCAGCTTATTTTGGAAAAGTCCGGCAACAAAAAATGGGTGCACGTCAGCCTGGGCGTGCCGTACCGCGCGGCGGAAAAATGCGGACAGGCTTTAATTCTATGATTGATTTTTTTAAAAAATTGCTGGGGTGCGGAATATCTTTTACGGCGTATTTCCGCTGGACGGGATATAAGACCCCAAAGGAGAACAAATGATAAAAACAGCTGTATCAAAAGTAATAAGTTTTTTAGTGCCTAGCAAAGTCACAAATATATTTACGGGTTTGCAGTCTTTTCTTTCGGGCAAAAAAACATATTTGGCGGCCGCTATTCTGCTGCTTCAGGCGGTCAGCATGCTGGTGGACCAGTTTACCGGTCTGTCCGGCGTGGGCGGCTTATATGATATGATAAAAAACTTTACTTCGGGGGAAGGCTTCGGCAGACTTGCGGAGGCGCTGGCCGTTTTCGGCCTGCGCGCCGCGCTGGGCGGCTCTGAGGGCAAATAAAAAAGCGGGCGGATATTCCGCCCGTTTTTTTATTTTTAAATACTGAAAATAATATGAGTAATTGACGCTATTACAGTGGCCAGCGTAAAAGTCAGCGCTATTATTTTAAGACCGTCTTTGACGCCGGACTCTTTAAACATAATAAAACACGTGGCCATGCAGGGGGCGTACATCGTCATAAAAATGCAGGCCGTAACAAGCTGCTGCGCGGTTAAATTAAAAGGCACAAGCAGCGCAACGGAAACGTCTTTCCTTAAAAACCCCAGCAGCATTACGGACGCGGTTTCACCCGGCAGTCCGAAGAGGATTTGCATAAACGGCCTGAATCTCCGCGTTATAAAATCAAGCGCGCCTGTAATCTGCGCCAGGTTTATTATAAGCACGCCGATTATTATCATGGGCACCGCTTCTATAATATATTCTTTAATTCTGTAACGGAGTTTTGACAGCCATTCGCGGAGTTTGGGCATTTGCCAGGCGGGTATTTCCATAAATATTTCCGGCGGATTACCTTTCATAATTTTATTTAAAAAATATCCCGCGGCAACGCCCGTCAGCAGCAGCGTGCCGAAAACCATTAAAATATATTTAAACCCGCGGGGGGACAAAACGCTAAATATCATAGCGCTCTGCGATATGCACGGCGCTATTATGAGCAGCAGTACGACGGCTATAATTTTTTCCCGTCTGCTTTCCAGCGTCCGCACGCCCATTACCGCCGGCACTTTGCAGCCGAGGCCCATCATTATCGGTATCGCGCCGTAGCCGTGAATGCCTATTTTGTGAAGCAGCGAATCAAGCAAAACGGACAGGCGCGGCAGATAACCCAAATCCGCCAGAAATTCCAAAACGGCGTAAAAAACTATGACGTAAGACATAACGTCAATAAACGCAATGCGCGGCGCGTCCGTCAGTATGCCGAAGGAATTTGATGTGCCGCCGCCGAGTAGCAGCGTTGAAATTATTCCGTGCCCTTCAAAAATTTTTGTAATTACGGGCAGATAAAAGTTTTGGTACAAAGGCGTAAGCAGGCTGATAATGCCTTCCCCCGCGCGCATTATTATAAAAAAACAGGATATAAGCACTACGAGCGCAATAGGCAGCCCCGTAAGCGGGCGGGTGCTGAGCTCCGCCAGCCGCTCAAGCGGCGAGGGATGTTTGTGTTTTAAAATCTGCGCGGTTTTTGAAATTTCGCCGATAAGTTCCCATTTTTCTTCTTCGGTCTGCGGTATTTCGCGCGGGATAAAAAGTTTTACAAAGTGCACCATGCGGTTGATAACGCGCTCAGCTTTTTTAAAACCTTCCCCCGTCAGAGCTTCAACCGCTACGGCGGGTATGCCCAGCGCGCGGTGCAGCATTTTAGCGTCCACCGTTATGCCGTTGGTTTTTGCGGACTGAGATTTATTGACCAGCAGTATAATAGGTTTGTTAAGGGTCATCATTTCAAACGCCATGAACAGGGAACGCTCTAGACGCATGGCGTCCAGCACATAGACAATTAAGTCATAATCTTTGCTTTTTATTACTTCAAGCGCCGCTTTGTCCGCCTCGCTGTTTTCCTGCAGGCCGTAAACGCCGGGCACGTCGTAGACTATAAAATTTCTGCCCCCTATTTTAGATATGCTTTGTTTGAGCGCGACGGTTGTCCCCGGGAAATTTGAAGAGACGGCTTTAACGCCGGTAAGGCGCGTAAACACCGCGCTTTTGCCTACGTTTGGATTGCCTACCAGAACTATTTTTTTTATTTCAAATTTTACTTCTATTAATGCTGCCATGTTCTTGCCGAGCGCGATATCAGTGCCAGCCGTCTCCAAAATCATGGGGTTGCCGGCTTTTTTTACGCGTATAAACGCGCCGCGGGCGAGGCCGAGCGCAGCAAGTTTTTTTACGGTTTTCTCATCGTCCGTTTTTATTTTTGAAACTACGCAGACGTCGGAATTTTTTAACTGGGACAGCGTTTTTATGATATGCGCGCCGGCATGGTCATCCATAGTTAATCTTCCTTAATAAAGTAAGTTGAACCTAACTTAAGTCCAATGTAAAAGCCGCTCTGTTAAAAACAGGCGGCTTTAAATTTATTGCGGGCTTATGCAGCTTACGGGGCAGCTGGAAACGCAGGCGCCGCAGTCAATGCAGACGGCGGGGTCAATAAACCTTTTGCCGTTTTTCTCGGATATTGCGCTGACGGGGCAGGTGCCCTCGCAGGCGCCGCAGTTGATACAAGCCGAAGCGTCAATTTTATGTGCCATAAATCCCTCCCTAAAAGTGGATATATTTATATTATAACAAATCTGGAAGATTGAAATAAAAGCCGTTCTTAAACAGCGCCGCATACGCGCCGCGGCACCAGCGCTCAGCAATATGGATAACAACATTGAAGTTCTTAAACGGCACCGCACCCGCGCGGCAGTACCAATTGCTTCCAGATTTGAGGGAAATTTTAATTTTCTCCGGCCCGACCAAGTACCTAATGCGAAGCGTACGGGGAGGGCCGGAAAAATTAAAATTTACCCAAATGTGGAAGCCGCAATTTCGCGATTACCGCCGGGCGCGCATTCACAGCGCGCATAAAAAAGACAAAATAAAAGGGCCGGAGGGGGTAAATTCCGGCCCTTATATAGATCCCTTCGGGGGGTAAATAACGAAGGGTCTTTGGGTAAAAATACAGCAAAATCTTTTATAATATAGTATCAAACTAGCCAAATAAACGGGTATTATATTATTTATTATAAAACGGTAGTACATTTTGGTTATTACAATAGTTTGCTATAATTGTCTGCATATGGAAATAAAGGAGAAAAACCGATGAAAAATATTATGCTTATTTGTTTGTTTTTTACACTAACCGCTGCTGCGGCCGCGCAGGGTTTTGACAATTACAACGACTTGCCGCCGGCGCAGAGGGACGGACTCGCGTCAAGCGCGATAAATCCGTACCCCACTTCCAGGGCCGGCGTTAAAAACGGACAGCAGGGAAGATACGTGTATGATACGTCTTTAATGCGTTCCGTCAAAGGGCAGGACGCGGACAGCGTGCAGACGCTGCTGCGCGCCCGCATTGACCCTAATGAAAAAAATTACGAAGGCCTTGCCCCTCTTTACAAAGCGGCGGAGCTTGGCAACCTTGCCATAGTAAAATTGCTCGTCGGCGCGGGCGCTAAAATTAATGAGCCGGGCAACTACGGCATAACGCCGCTCATGGCCGCAAGCGCGGGCGGACATTCGGACGTGGTCAAATATCTGCTTGAAAACGGGGCGGACGTTACTATGCGCGACTCGCTTAACAAAAGCGCGATTTTGCAGGCAGGCGCGCGCGGGGATTCTTTGACTTTTAAATATCTTCTTCAGGCGGACGCCGATATGGAAGATAAAGACAAGAACGGCGAGACGCCGCTAATCATCGCGTTAAAAGCGAAAAATGACGCGGGCGCGGCGGACCTTATTTCCCGCGGGGCGAATCTTGCCGCCGTGAGCAGCGACGGAATGAGCGCGCAGGTTCTGGCTAGCGCCTACGGCCCGAAAACTTTAACAAAAAAAGCGCTTGATAAAAGGCTGAAGCAGGAAGGCAAGGGCAATTTTAACCCGCAGACAGAGCCTGTATTAATAAAGAGCAGCGCTTCAAGAGCTTCGTCGTCCGCAAGGCAGGTTGCGGGCGCGCCGGTCAGGCCGGTGGTTTACGGCGGCGGCTCGGCGATGCAGACAAATACTGATATGCAAAACGCGCCTGTGCCCGCGCCGGATTTGATTATTGAGCGCAAATAGGTTTATCTTTTGCCGGCGGTAAGCGGCGTGAATATGGAAAAACATGAAATTATTATAGTCGGCGCCGGCGCCGCGGGGCTTGCCTGCGCGGCAAAATTAAAAGGCAGAAATTTTGCGCTGCTTGAAGCGCAGGCGGTTTGCGGCCGTAAAGTTCTGGCCAGCGGCAACGGCCGGTGCAATGTTACCAATAAAAATTTATCGCCGAAGTTTTACGGCGGGAATAAAAAAATTGTTGAAAGCGTTTTAGCGCGCTTCGGAACAACGGAATGCATTAAATTTTTTGAAACGCTGGGCGTAATGCTGCGCGAGGAAGAAGGCGGAAGATATTTTCCGGTCACGGGCAAAGCCGCGGCTGTTGCGGGCGCGCTGGCGGCCGCAAGCGCGGGGCATATCGTTTACGGCGCGCGTATTATAAAGATTGAGAAAAAGGATTTGTTTGAACTTACCGCGGCGGATAACAGAATTTTTACGGCGGAAAAAATTGTTTTAGCCTGCGGCTCCCCTGCTTATCCGCAGCTTGGCGCAAACCCGTCCGGCTATGAACTGGCGGAAATGCTGGGGCATAAAATTATTACGCCGCGTCCGTCGCTGACGGGAATAAATTTGAAAAACGCGCCGCTTAAAAAAATGCAGGGCGTGCGCGCGCAGGCTTCAATCAGTTTTGACGGCCAAACCGAGACAGGGGAAATTATGTTTACCGCCGCCGGCATAAGCGGCCTGCCGGCGCAGAATCTGAGCCGCGCCGTCAATAAAACGCTGCCGGCGCGCGTTGAAATAAGCATAAATTTTTTTCCTCAATTTTCGGCTGCGGCGTTTAAAAAAATTATGTTAAAACGCCGCGAAAATTTTGGCGAAAGAAAACTCGCGGATTTTTTTACCGGCATATTGCATGAAGATATTACGGCGGCCCTGCTTGAAAATTTAAAACTTGCGCCTGCAATTTTGGCCGGCCGCATGAAAATTGAAGAGTTTGACCGTCTTGCAGCCGCGCCGCAAAACTGGGTTTTTGAGGCAGGTCCGGCGCGGGACTGGCAAGACAGCTTTTGCGCCGCGGGCGGCGTTGACGGCGCGGAAATTTACCCTCAGACGTTTGAGTCCAAAAAATGCCGCGGGTTATATATAATAGGAGAGACGGCGGACGCGGACGGCAAAAGCGGCGGTTATAATTTACACTTTGCATTCGGCAGCGGATATCTGGCGGCGGAGGATATTTAAATGGACGAAAAAATTGTTATCAGAAAACTTACCCCGCTGGGGGAAGAAAAAAAAGGCTACAGGCGCGAATATTTTTTTGAAAATAAAAAAATAGCCACCGAGATTTTAAACGAAACCATGGACACTCTGAGCTTTGAAGGCAAAATACCCGACAGCGTTGTCTTTGAAGTTTATGAAAGCGGCAAAACGTATTTTGAGTGTCCGTATAAAAACGGAGTGAGAAACGGCGTAAGCCGCACTTATATGGAAAACGGTTTGATTACCGTTGAAAAGGAATATAAAGACGGGCTGCTTGACGGCCTAGTCCGCGTTTATTATCCTACGGGGACGCTGCAAAAAGAAATTTTTTATAAGGCAGATATTCAGCACGGCCGCCAAACCAAATATTATGCCGCCGGCAGGCTTATGGAAATTTCATATTATAAAGACGGGCTGCTTGACGGCGATTTTATAACTTACGCCGAAAACGGGGCGGTTCACAGCCGCGCTTTTTACCGCGAAGATAAAATTGAAGGCGATAAAATGCTGTATCACGATAACGGCGCGGTGGCCCTGGTGTCGCCCTACAAAAACGGCAAAACGCACGGCATGACCAAAAAATACGACGACGAAGGCGCGCTTACGGAAGAATGGTATTTTGAAGACGGCGCGCTGCTGTTTAAGAAAGAGTATAATAAAACCTAAAATTTTTTGTGACCTATAAAGAACTGCGCTGTCAAAAAATTTGACAACGCGGTTTGGTAATTAAAAAACATTGGCTGGTCTAGGCCAAAAGACCTATGTTTATTTAGGTCTTTTGGCCCTTGTTTTTGTTTTCAAATACAAATAGACTTTTATTATCGGAATAAAAAGTGCCCAAATCAATTCCGAAAAAAGGAGGAATAGAATGAAAAGATTATTAGCATTACCAATCGCTTTGATTATCCTGACGCCTGTCTCTTACGCGTTGAAAGACATCAGCGCGATATTGGTTGATAAACAAACGGAAATTGGTTATATTAATGAGGATGACAAAGGACGTAATAAGTTTGCGGAAACAATAAAAAACGCTAAAGAACGGCAAGATGCGGTTGAGGAAAAACTTATGTCAGAAATAAGCATGTGTTTTTTATTAGAAAATCCAGTGGTAGCGGTCCCAACTGGGTGGCCAACGGCTTCTGAAGCAAACCTTAATAAAGAAATGGAGGAAAAAGTTTTCGCGGCATATCTTACCAAATATCCCGCTAAAACAGCATCTGATATACAGCGTGAAAAAGTAGTTGAAATTATTAATGAAGAAAATACCAAATATAAAAATGACCTTATAACGCGGATAGCTGGCATTACCGGCAGCAGCAAAAAATTAATATCCGAATATATAAGCGCAATGGAAAAATACAAAAATATTGATCACAACAAAATAGCGGCCTGGAGATTAATGGATAGAGAGGAGATGAAAGATAAAGTAATAGGAGCCCGCGAGGTTTATGATAGTTATACGCCTAAGCTAAGAAAATTGAGTCCTTTTGGTAACCATGAGCCCCGCTTGTATATAACTAATACGGTTATTGACAATGTTATTTTCGTTTATCAAGTAGGAGATTTTATCCTTTATACTTTTAGTGAAATAAACGGGGATTACTATATTCACCAAGTAATGCTACCCACTTCTTATGAGGTGACTACGTATAATATGCAATTTGACAGTAAAGCTTTTAAGGAAGAGCTTAAATCTAAAAATATTGTAAAGTAGGCCGCAACGAAAAGTCCCGCTCAGAATGGCGGGACTTTATTGCATAGCATAAATCCGCCAAATACCTATTGCAAATCAAATAGTTTATGGTATAATGTATATAAGGCTTGAAATATCAGCCTATAATGCATCAATAAAAGGAAGTAACTGTACAATGGCAAAAGGAAAAGTAAAATGGTTTAACGACCAAAAAGGTTATGGCTTCATAACCCCCGAAGATGGCTCAAAAGACCTCTTTGTTCACTATCAGGAGATTAAAGGCGAAGGCTTCAAAACCCTCTCTGAAGGTCAGGAAGTTGAATTTGACATCGTGGAATCTGAAAAAGGTCCCAAGGCCGTCAACGTTAGAAAATAATTTAACTTTATATTCTGATTAACGCCTTGCGCTTCGCCGGCGCAAGGCGTAATTTTTTGTATCGCCGCGCGGTTTTACGTTAAATATGGAAAACTCTGAAACCCACACTTCAATTAAAGAACTTTGGCGGATATCTTATCCGCTGATTGTGACTAACGCCTGCGTTGTTTTCATGCAGTTTGCGGACAGGGTTTTTCTGTCCTGGTACTCGCCGGCTGCGCTGGCGGCCAGCGTGCCCGGCGGTTCTTTGTCTTTCACTTTTGTTTCTTTATTTATGGGCCTTGCCATGTACACCGGCGTTTTTGTGGCGCAATACGACGGTAAAAACAGAAGGGCAAACATCGCCGTTTCCCTGTGGCAGGGCATAATAGTTTCTTTGATTTCCGGCGTTGTCATAGCACTTTGCACGCCGGCGGGATTTTGGCTGATAGATGTATTTAAACACGCGCCGGAAGTGGTTGTTTTGGAAAAACAGTATTTCGGCATTTTAAATTACGGCGGCGGGTTTGTTATTTTAAACAGCGCGCTGGCCGCTTTTTTTATAGGCCGCGGAAAAACGCGTGTGCCTATGTTCGTCAGCGTTTTGGGCAACATGGCAAACATAGCGCTTGCGTATATTTTAATTTTTGGCAGATTCGGCCTGCCTTCTTACGGGATAAGCGGCGCGGCGTGGGCCGTTATAATCAGCAATATTATTATGATTTTTATCTATATTTCTTTTATTTTTACCGCGCGCAATATTAAGAAATACCGCATTACGCGGCTGGCGGGTTTTTATAAACCCGCGTTTTTCAAACTGCTTAGCTACGGCGTGCCTAACGGTTTTAGTTTTTTTATGGATGTGCTGTCGTTCAGTATGTTCAGTTTTATGATGGGGCATTTGGATATGCTGTCGCTGGGCGCAAGCAATATTGTGCTGACTATGCAGATGATGTCCTTTATGCCTTTGCTGGGCCTGAGCGTGGGCGTACAGATTCTGACGGGGCGGTATATGGGCATGAAAAAACGGGAAGAGGTTTACGGCGTAGTCAAAAACGCATGCAAACTGGGTTTTTCATACGCCGGAGCGCTGGCTTTTATGTTCGTAGTGATACCCGGGTTTTTTATAGGTTTATTTTTGGAGTCTGGCGCGCCGTTATCTTCTGAAATTACGCGGCTTGCGCTGCCGCTTATGAAAATAGTCGCGCTGTTTATAATCGGGGACTGTACTTATTTAATGTTCGGGGAAGCTATACGCGGCGCGGGGGACACAAAGGCGCATATGATAATAATGTTCGTCAGCGCGTGGATTATTATGATACCCGGCACGTATTATATAGTTTATATCCTTAAGAAAGATATAATTGCCGTCTGGCTCTGGTTTACGTTCTACTCTTTTCTGACCGCCGCGCTTATGCTGGTCCGCTTTTTCCAGGGCAGGTGGCGCAAAATTGACATAACCGCGTAAAGTTGGTATTCTTTATTTGATGAGGGGGACGTATGAGCGAAATTAATCTGACAGATGAAAATTTTGAAACAGAAGTGTTAAATTACAAAGGCGTCGCTATGGTTGATTTCTGGGCCACGTGGTGCGGTCCGTGCAGAATGTTTGCGCCGACGGTGGCGGAAATAGCCGCGGAATACGCCGGCAAAGCCAAAATCTGCAAACTTAATACAGACGAAGGCATGCAGACCAGCGCGGCGTTCCGTATCTCTTCAATCCCGACGGTGCTGTTTTTCAAAAACGGAAAACCAGTGGCGCAGATGGTCGGCGCGCACAGCAAGGCCGAAGTTAAAAAACAGCTTGACGCGATTTTATAATCCTGCTATCATATAAGTAAGTTTTTTGCCCGCCGTTTAAGGCGGGCAAAAAATAAATCCGAGTTTTACCCGTAACACAATCCAAAAATTTATGCTTGGCGATAAAAAAACCATCTATATAATAGACGCGCATAATTTCCTGCACAGAAACTACCACGCATTGCCCAAACTTTCAACTTCAGAGGGACTGGAAGTGGGCGCGCTGTACGGTTTTGTCCGCTGGCTGGCCAAACTGACCGAGGAAAAACAGCCGGAATATGCGGCGGTATGTTTTGACAGCGCCGGCGGCAGCGCCAAACGCAAAGAACTTTTCCCTGAGTATAAAGCCCATCGCAAACCAGTTGAAGAAGCGCTGGTCGCGCAGCTTAAACTCGCGCGGGAAGTCGTGGCCAAACTTGGTTTCAAAGTTTTTGCTTTGCCCGGAGTGGAGGCGGACGATATTATAGGCTTTATAGCCCGCCGCGCGCAGGAGTCTCACGCGGACAGTATTATAGCCACGTCCGACAAAGACGCTTTGCAGCTGCTGAGCGAGCATATTAAACTGTGGCCGTCCGGCAAAGACGATTTAAAAGGGCCGGAGTACGTTAAAGAAAAATTCGGCGTTGAGCAAAAATATCTGGTTGATTATCTTTCCATAACCGGCGACAGTTCGGACAATGTGCCCGGAGTGGCGGGAATAGGGCCAAAAACAGCGGCCGAACTTATTAATACTTTTGGCAGTCTGGAAAATATTATTGAAGCCGCAAAACGCGGAGACGAGAAAGTTAAACCCGCCCTCGCAAAAAAAATCACGGCCGGCGAGCGCGACGCAAAAATTTCCAAAGAGCTTATTACGCTGCACCCAGACCTGCCGCTTGATTTTAAACTTGAAGACGCGCGCGTCACGCCGCCTGATCCGCAGGAACTGGCCGCGAGTCTTGCCAAATATGAATTTAAAAATATGCTGCACGCTTTCGGCGTGCGCGCTTCGGCCGCGCGCGGGCAAGAGGAAACCAGCATGTTTACCGCCGCGCCGCAGGGCGCGGAACTGGCGGAAGTAAAATCAAAAATCACAAACAGCTTTTTTATTATGACGGACGAAAATTTTGTCCTGCTCGGCGCGGACGATAAAACTTTTTTTATTAAAGCGCTTGATTTGCTCACGGCGGAAGAAAATAAAACCATAAAAACGCTCTGCGCAGACATCCATATTTTAAAGATAAGTTACGACGTAAAATTTACTTTCCGCGCGCTGGGCCTTTGGCCGGAAGAATTTATAAACTGCTTTGATCTGCGGCTTGCGGCTTATATGTTAAACCCCGGGGCGGACCTTGGTTTTACCGCGCTTGCCGCGCAGTTTTTAAATATCAAGACCGAAGCCGGCAGCGAAGGGGAATTTTTAATAACGCAGAACAGTCTCGCCCACCGTCTGAAAGAAACGCTTGAGGCGGAACTTAAATCAAAAGACCAGTTTAAAGTTTATAATGAAATGGAAGCGCCGCTTGTTTCCGTTTTGCTTTTTATGGAAATGACGGGCGTGCTGGTGGACGGCGCGTGGCTTAAGACTTTTTCAAAAACGCTGGAGAGCGAAATCGCGGTTTTGCAGTCTGAAATTGACAGACTGGCGGGATATGAAATTAACGTAAACTCGCCCAAGCAGCTCGGCGTGCTTTTATTTGAACATTTAAAACTTCCGTCTCTTAAAAAAACCAAAACGGGTTTTTCCACCGACGAAGAAAGTCTGCAGACGCTTAAAAACCTGCACCCCATGGTGCCTAAAATTTTGGAATACCGCGCGGACGCTAAAATAAAATCAACTTACGTTGACAACCTAATAGCGCTGGCGGACGACGAATCCCGCGTGCACACGTATCTTGACCAGACCGGCACTGTAACGGGCCGCCTTTCCAGCTCAAGCCCCAATTTGCAAAATATTCCCGTCCGCACGCCAAAGGGCCGCATGCTTCGCCGCGCTTTTACGGCGGACACGGGGAATGTTATTTTAAGCGCGGACTATTCGCAGATTGACCTGCGCATTTTGGCGCATGAAGCGCAGGACGCCGCGTTAATACACGCTTTTAACGAGGGCGGGGATATTCATACAAAAACCGCGGCGGAAGTTTTTCACGTTATGCGGGAAATGGTGTCGGACGAGATGCGGTCGTCGGCAAAGGCTATTAACTTCGGCATAATTTATGGCCAGGGCCCCATGGGCTTGTCCCAGGCTTTGGGCATTTCAATGAGAGAGGCAAAGGAATATATTGACGGTTATTTTGCCGTTTACAAAGGCGTGCGTGAGTGGATTGATAAAAATATTGTTCTTGCGCGGGAGCGCGGGTACGTTAAAACTTTAATGGGGCATATCAGATATCTGCCGGAATTTTCCATGGGCAGCGCACAAATGTCCTCTTTCGCGCAGCGGGCCGCTATTAATACGATAGTGCAGGGCGGCAGCGCGGATATTATTAAGGCCGCGATGAATGATATTTATAAACATTACTGCGGCACGCCGGTTAAACTTTTGCTGCAGGTTCACGACGAGCTTATTTTTGAAATGCCTAAACATATGCTTGAAAAAGAAGCGCCCGTCATAAAACATAAAATGGAAAACGCCGCGCGGTTAAGAGTGCCGCTTATAGCGGAGGCCAAGGCCGGCGTCAATTTATACGAGCTTGAAAAATTAAAATTATGAAAAAAATTATAGGTTTGACAGGCGGCATGCTCAGCGGCAAAACTGAAGTTTTGAAAATTTTTTCAAAACAGGGAGCGGGCGTTTTGAGCGCGGACGAAATTGTGGCGGGCCTTCTTAAAACCGCGGCGGTGCAAAAAATTTTACTTAAAGAGTTCGGCGTATGCGACAAAGAAAGTCTTAAAAAGATTTTAGAAAATCCAACGCGCAGAAAAAAGCTTGAAAATATTTTACATCCTCTTGCGCGCCGCGAGGGCGCGAAAATTATCAAAACAATGCGCGGGCTTATAGTTTTTGAAGTGCCGCTTTTGTTTGAGGCGGGCTGGTCCAAATATTTTGATTTGACTTTATGCGTAATTTCAGACGGCAAAGATTTATCCGCGCGTCTTAAAAAACGCGGCTTAAGCAAAAAAGATTTTGAAGTAAGAAGCAAAGCGCAAATGCCGCCGCCGCAAAAAGCCGCGCTTGCGGATATTGTTATTGTTAACTGCGGCAGTCTTAAAGATTTGGAAGTAAAAATAAAGAAAATCTGCAAAGCAATAAAAAAATGAATGGAGAATTATGACAGAAAAAATGCAAGATAATGTTAATGAAGTAAAAGAAAACAAAGAAAATAAAGAGCCTAAAAAATATACGCGCCCAACTGTTGCGCAGAACGGGCAAAACGGCGCGGCACCGGCGCAGCGGAACCCGAACGGCGGCAAAGTGCTGGACGCGCGCGACTTAAATAAATTAAGCATTGCCGAGCTTACCAAGCTTGCCGTTAATTTAAACGTTGAAGAAATTTCCGGTCTGCGCAAGCAGGAATTGATAGGCAAAATTATCGCGGTGCAGGCTAAGCAGAACGGTTCAATTTACGGCGGCGGAGTTTTGGAAATTCTGCCGGACGGCTTTGGTTTTCTGCGTTCCGAAGAAAACAATTATCTTGCGGGACCGGAGGATATTTACGTTTCTCCGTCTCAAATAAAGCGTTTCGGGCTGCGCAAAGGGGACAGCATTGAGGGGCTTATCCGCCCGCCCAAAGAAGGGGAAAGATTTTTTGCCATGCTGCAGGTCCAGAAAGTCAATGACATGGAAGTTGAGAATGTTTACAACAGGCCTTTCTTTGACAATCTTACGCCGCTGCACCCGAATAAAAGATTTACGCTTGAGCTTGATAAAAACGCTTTGACGCAGCGCATTATTGATCTTATGGCGCCCATAGGCCGCGGCCAGCGCGCGCTTATAGTCGCGCCGCCTAAGACGGGAAAAACGATGATGATGCAGGCAATAGCCAACTCAATTACCGAAAATTATAAAGACGCAAAGCTTATGGTTTTGCTAATTGACGAACGCCCTGAAGAAGTTACGGACATGAGCCGCACCGTTAAAGGCGAGGTAATCGCTTCAACTTTTGACGAAGCGCCGGACCGTCACGTGCAGGTGGCCGAGATGGTGCTTGAGCGCGCTAAAAGGCTGGTGGAGCAGGGTATTGACGTAGTAATTTTGCTTGACTCAATCACGCGTCTTGCGCGCGCTTATAACACGGTCACGCCCTCGTCCGGCCGCGTGCTTACCGGCGGTTTGGAAGCCACTTCTCTGCAGCGTCCGAAGAAATTTCTGGGCGCGGCGCGCAACATGGAAGAGGGCGGTTCTCTGACGATAATCGCCACTGCTCTTATTGAAACCGGCAGCAGAATGGACGAGGTTATTTTTGAAGAATTTAAAGGCACGGGCAACAGCGAAATCTGCCTTGACAGAAAACTCTCAGACCGCCGCCTGTTTCCCGCTATTGACCTTAACAGAAGTTCAACGAGAAAAGAGGACTTGCTGCTTACTGAAGACGAACTTAATAAAGTTTGGATTATCCGAAAAGTTCTTGCGCCGCTGACAAGCGTGGACGCCATGACGGTGCTGAGGGACAAAATAGTAGCCAGCAAGTCCAATAAGGATTTCTTAAAACAAATGGAAGTTTCCAGCTTGTAAAAACTACACAAACACCCCACGCTGTAAAGCGGGGGGTGTTTGATTATGCTGTTGAAAATACTTTTCTATTTATTCAAAGCTCCCTCTTTATTCAAAATGCCTTTTTCAATTAATATTTTCGTTATCTTGTCAAAATCTTTCTTATTTTCATCATAAGAGCTGACTTTGGGGTTATTTTTAGCGACCTCTTTAAGATTAAGGAATCGCTTTCCAAGTTCTTTTCTTAATTCGGGTCTGACTTTTCCGAAATCTATATCGCCCTGATAGATCAGAAATATCTTTATATTCTCGGGAATGTCGTCAATGCGAATATGCCTTTCGCCGAACACATATATCAGACTTCTTATCATGGCATTATTAGAAATAATATCAATATTACTTCTTAAGCGGGGGCTTATATTCTGTTTAGAGGCAAATTTTTTAAAATCATAACTATGCGCAACGCTTGCAGGTTTAATCTCAAAACTTCTGCCGTTGCAATCTACCCTGCCATACATATACTCGCTGATATCATTCATTTCGTCTGGGGCAAATGTGGATAATTTTTCATAAATCCCAAACCGTACGTCATCCTCAACACCATTATAGACTACAAAATAATCAGTATATGTAAAGCCGCTCATAAAGCCGATATTTTCTAAATATGAACTGAATAGCGCGCTCAGCATAATTTTATTGGCCTTATATTTTTCATAAAGTTTTTTATAAACGCCTGTATCAACAGGTTTTTTATTTGTCAGGCCGTTTTCCCGCAGTTCATCGTTTATGATCTTTAGGAAAACAACCCTGTTCTCCTTAATATTGTTTTTCTCTTCAGGAATCCATTTCTTTGCGGCTTCATTATCTACCAAGCTATTCCCCACATGTGAAAGTACTGATATAGTGGAACAATACTTTGCATTAAACTCGTCGGCAGGCATAGAGGCCAAATCCAGTCTTATCACAGGTTCTCTCATTTCCGTAAGCGATTTCGCTTTTTTATCTTTCAAGGCTGCCGTTTGTTTTTCCGAAGCCGCTAATTGAGCCTCAATAGTTCTGGTATTGGCGCCTATTCTGGCGGTATCTGCCCTAAGTTTAGCCTGTGCATTGTTTTGTGTTTGCGCAAAAACGCCGCCGGCGGCAAAAACCATCAGCAATGCGGCTGTTACAAATTTTTTCATACATTCCTCCTAAGACTATTTATTTAATTTCCTTAATAATATAAGATTATGCCAATAATAGACAAGTGCCTAAAGACCTATCTGCATCTGGGTCTTTAGACCTATATGACAATTGAGCGTTGTTCAGGCTTTCTGGAGAAAGATATCAAATTTTTTATGGCGGTTGTTAGGATTATGCTAAGACGGGGGAGTCAGATTTAACAAATAAATA
>JAIRUU010000047.1 GCA_031254225.1 Candidatus Elusimicrobium euhamitermitis | reverse complement strand
AGACATAGAGCGCGCGAGAAGCGGGACTTTATAATGACAAAAAAGAAAATTTTGGTTTATGACGCGACGATACTCGCTAATGCTTTGTCCAAAAACGCGGCCAGAAGCGGGATTTTCTTTGTAGTGTATAACATTTTCAAAGAACTGCTTAAAAGAAAAGATATTAATTTAAAACTTTACTGCCACCCCAATTATCTGGCGCAGCTGCGGCAGTTGCTTGAGACGGAATTTAAAGATTATTCGGATTTGGAAATCATAAACCAAAGCGAAGAAAATTATTTTTTTTCCGTCAAAGGGTTTTTAATACAGAAAAAACATCAATGCAGAGATAAAGGCGACAAATTTAAAAAATCTTTGTATCACGTTCTTTCCCAGATAACAGGTTTATTCTCTTTATTGCCGCTGCAGGGGCGCGGGTGGACGGAAAAACTTAAAGCCGCGGACCTATTTTTATCGCCGATGAACGCCGCGCCTGTTGCCGTGTCAAAATATCCGCACATAAAAAAGTTTACTGTTTTGTACGACGCTATTCCTTTAATATTTCCGCAGTATTTTCCTAAGTTAAAAAGGAAAATGCCGTCTTATGTAAAACTGATACGTTCAATAAATAACAGAGATTATTATTTTGCGATATCGGAAAACACAAAGAAAGATTTTATAAAGCATGTTCCGGCAATAAATCCCGGACATATAACGGTAATCCCGCTTGCGCCAAATCAGGAATACAAACGTATAACGGACGCAGGGGTTATAAACGCGGCGCGCGCAAAATATAATATTCCGCATGGCAAAAGATATATGCTCAGCATGTGCACGCTTGAGCCGCGGAAAAATCTGATATTTGCCGTGAGGAGTTTTGCGGCTTTTAGCCAAAAAAATAATATTGACGATATGGTTTTTGTGCTGGGCGGAGCGTCGTGGGATTCTTTTTCCGAAAAATTCGGCGCCGTTCTCGGCGGTCTGGAAAAATATAAAAATAAAATTATACAGGCCGGTTATATTGACGACGAAGATATGAACGCGCTCTACCGCGGCGCGGAGATTTTTGTTTATCCGTCTTTGTACGAGGGTTTCGGCATGCCTATACTTGAAGCTATGAGCTGCGGCGCGCCGGTCATATGTTCCAACGCTTCCGCCATGCCGGAAGTGATAGGGGACGCGGGTCTAATGATAAATCCGGAAAACGAAGGAGAACTTATCAAAGCTTTTGAAACGCTGTATTTTAATGAAGAGTTAAGAAGAGAATATTCAAAAAAGGGGGAAGCGCGCGCCAAAAAATTTTCATGGGATAAAACCATGGAAATTATGGCTGCGGAAATGCTCGGCTAATTTTATGTACAAATATCCCGTCTATCAACCGTCCTTAAGCGGCAATGAAAAAAAGTATATAAACGAATGTCTGGACAGCAGCTGGATTTCTTCAAAAGGGGAATTTATTAACGAATTTGAAAAAAAGTTCGCGCAGTTTATCGGCGTAAAAAACGCCGTATGCGTGACAAACGGCACCGTGGCAATTCACTTGGCTTTGGAAACTCTGGGCATTAAAAAAGGGGACGAAGTCATAGTTCCCACTTTTACTTATATCGCGTCGGTTAACCCGATTGTCACTGCCGGAGCAAAGCCTGTTTTTATAGACAGTTTAAAGGACACGTGGCAGCTGGACCCGCGGGATTTGGAAAGAAAAATAACGGCCAAGACCAAAGCGGTTATCGCCGTGCACCTTTATGGAATGATGTGCGATATGGACGCGGTTATGAAAATTGCAAAGAAACATAATCTTTATGTTATTGAAGACTGCGCGGAGGCCGTGGGCAGCAGATATAAAGGCAGGCATGCCGGCGCTTTCGGCGATATTGCCACATTCTCTTTTTTCGGAAATAAAACCATAACGTGCGGCGAGGGCGGCATGGTGGTTTCAAATAACGACGCTCTGGCCAAAAGGGCCGCCAAATTAAAAGGCCAGGGATTAGCGGGCACAAAAGAATATTGGCATGACGAAGCAGGTTATAACTACCGTATGACGAATATCGCGGCCGCCATAGGTCTGGCCCAGCTGGAGCAGGCGGATAAATTTATCGCCAAAAAAAGAGAAATAGCGGGCTGGTATAAAGATTTTTTGAAAGATCTTCCCGTCACGTTTCACGACGGCGCGCCGCATGTTTTTCATTCATACTGGATGTGCTCTTTTCTCGCGGAGTCAGAAGAAGAAAGGGCAAAACTCAGGCAATATCTGAAACAGGAAGGCATAGAAACAAGACCGGCTTTTTATCCGGTCCACACCATGCCGATGTATTATAAAAAAGGGCGCGGTTTTGAGATGGCGGAAGATATAGGTTTGAGAGGAATTAATCTTCCAAGTTATCCCGCGCTTAACAAAAAAGACGTCCAAAATATATGCGGAGTTATCAGAAAATTTTATGAAAGCAGATAAAATAATTCTTGTCGGCTGCGGCGGGCACGCCAGAAGCGTTGCGGACGTTTTGCTTTCCGATAATCCGTCCGCGGAAATTATTTTTGTGGATGTTAATGCCGGAGACGGGGAAAAAATTTTTGGTTTTCCGGTTTTAAAAAAAATGCCCGCCGCCGCGGCGCGCGTCCACTGCGCCGTAGGCGATAATCTCAAACGCAAGGCCGTGTGGCGGAAAACAAATATGAGCGTTATTTCAAAGGACGCTTATATTTCGCCGAGCGCAAAAGTAGGCAGAGGGGTTTTTATAGGCCGAGGCGCACACATCGGCCCGCTTGCGGAAATAGGCGACGGGTGCATAATAAATACTTCCTGCGTGATAGAGCATTCGGCGCGCGTCGGGAATTTTTGCCATGTTTCCGTAGGAACAATAATTTGCGGGCGCGTTGAATTAGGCGACAATGTTTTTGCGGGCGCGGGCAGCGTGGTAAAGGACGCCGTAAGAATATGTTCAAACGTTACCGTCGGAGCAGGGGCGGCCGCGGTTAAAAATATCGCCGCAGCCGGCGTTTATACGGGCGTGCCGGCCGTCAAAAGAGGCGGGAATAAATGAAGCTTGCTATCGTTAACCAAGCCGCTTCCACCGGCGGCTGGAGAGTGCTTAAAAAACTTGCGCTGTCTCTCGCGGACAGAGGTGCGGAAATAACTGTTTTCGTGCATAATACCGCATTTTACCCGGACTATATTGATATTTTCCGCAAACATCATATCGGCGTTGCCGATACTGGACCGTGGGAAAATATTCATGAAAAATTGAACGGGCGTTTTGACGCGGTTTTATTTTTCTGGCCTTTTTTTGTCAAATGCCCGCAGAGGATAACTATTCCCGTGCTTTTTATGGTTCAGGACCTTACCATGCTCAAACACTACGGCAGCGGCTGGAACTACATGTATAAAAATATTTACGCGGATCTTTCTTCTTTTGTGCAAAGGGGTTTTCCCGTCTGCGCCAGCAGGGCCGGCAAAAAAGAGTTTTTAAAATATTTTCCTAACTCCAAGCCTGCGTCCGTTCTGCACTGGTCGTCTTTCGCCGACAAATTGACTATGAGTCCTTCGGAACAGAAAAAAATATTATCCAAACACGGCATTGAAAAAGAAAAATATATTCTTTATCCTACTAATTTATGCCCGCATAAAAATGTGCAGGCTTATCTGGCCGCAGGCAGTATTCTCAAAAAACGCGGCGTTGATATTAAACTGGTTTTAGCCGGATATGACACGGCTGAAATATTCGGGCAGTTTTTAGACGGCCCGGGCATTACGAATCTTACTCTTTACTCAAAAGATTTAAACGCGTGGGACGCCAAAGGCCTGGGCCTGCTGCCTGACGCGGAAATAGACGTTGTTATAGCCAACGCCGCCGCGGTTGTCACCACGTCGCTGGCGGAAGGCGGCTGCGGCCCGTGTTCTGACGCGTGGCTGCACGGCGTGCCGACGGTAATTTCAGACATAGAAGTTTTGCGGGAGTATGCGGAAGTTTACGGCGTCCAGACGGAAAAAGGGGATCCGTTTAACGCTTATTCTTTGGCGGACGCCGTTGAGCGTATTTTAAAAAACCGCGGGGAATATAAAAAAAACGCCGTTTTGAACGCCGAGAGAATTAACAAAAATTACCCGTGGACAAAAGCGGCGGATGTTTGTCTTGACATTATAAACCGCGCCGCGCAATCTTCTCAAAAAAATCCAGACGATAAACATTTGGCTGTGGTCATTGATTTTGAAACGCAGGTTGATTTATCAAGGGAAGGCATAGGATTATTTTTAAAATTTTTATGCGAGGCATGGCTCAAAAAATATCCGCGCCTTTTCCTGGATTTCTGGCACTACGCCGTCAATGAAAGTAATTTCAGAAATATGTTTGATTGTCTGAGCGAAATATATCTTGACAGAATTTCTTTTTATAACGAGAACATGTTTCCGATGCCGGAAGCCGAAATAAAAAATAATTTCAAATATCAGCTGATTAAATTTTATTATAAACTCCGCTATTTTGGCCGCGGGAAAAAATATCAAATTAAAAAACAAAATCTGAAACAGGCTGTGCAGATACTGCCGGATAAAACGGAACGCCTCACGGCGGCTTTGGCCAAATCAGGCGCGGACTATTGTTTTGCGCCGTTTATAAAAATAAAGGCGGACAAGGCCGCGCAGTGCCCAAAAATACTGCAAATCCATGATTTGCTTACCATTCCTTTAAGAGACGTATTTATAAAAAAAGTGCCTGATATTGATTTATTAAACGAAGAAATTATTTCTAATCTTAACGACCATGCGGTTTTGGGGAATATGCATTTTGTCTGTTCCACGGAATATATTAAGCGGGAACAGATTTTGCGCTACGGCGGAAAAATAAGAGACGAACAGGTAAGGGTTATTCCGTTTCCTCCGCTTTTAAAATGTTTTTCGGGCGCGCCGGAGGCGCGGTTTAAAGAATTAAAAGAAAAATATAAAATTCCAAAAAAATATATTTTTTACGCCACTCAAAACAGGCCCAGCAAAAATTTTTTAACGCTGTTGAAAGCTTTAAAAAAATTAAAAAACGACGGCGTTAAAATCGGTTTTGTGACGACGGGGAGCATAAAGGACAATGACGGCGACCAGAATTATGTCAAAGAGGCCGGCATAGAAAATATGATAACCGAAACAGGCTCGGTTACGGACGGGGAACTTTACTCTTTGTATAAACACGCGGCGCTTGTCGCGGTGCCGACGATGATGGAAGGGCTGGGAATGTCCGGCCAGGCGCTGGAGGCGCTTGCCGTAGGCGGAATTCCGGTTATTCACGCTAAATCGGCGGGCATTGAAGAAAGTTTAAAAAGCGCCGGACTTTCTTTTAAGACGGCGGATTTAAACTGGTTTGACGTAAAAGATTATGACACGCTGGCCGCAAAAATAAAGAACGTTTTGAAAAACCCGGAAACTCATATTAACAAACAGAAAAATATTATTAAACATTACGCCAAAATAACATGGGAAGAAACGGCTGAAAAATATATGAATATTTTTGAAGGTAAAAAGGCTTCCGCGCAATAATGAAAAAAATAAATAAAAAACACATTTACGTTTTTGACATGGACGGCACTTTAACGCCGGCAAGACTGCCCATGACGCAAGAGTTTGCGGAGTGGTTTCGCGTTTTTGCCGCTGAAAATTCCGTCTACATAGTGTCCGGCTCGGACGCGGCAAAAATAAAATCCCAGCTGCCGGAAGATATTTTTAACGGCGTTGACGGAATTTACGCTTCTATGGGCAATGAATTTTATAAACAGAATGAAAAAATTTACCGCAAAGATTTTGAGCCTGACCCGCGGCTCCTTGTTATGCTTGAAGAGTACAGAAAAAACAGCCGTTATCCCGGCCGGTTTTTTTCCAATTATATAGAACGCAGGTGCGGCATGGTTAATTTCAGCGTCATAGGCAGGGACTGCCCTTATGAAGAGCGGGAAAAATATAAATTTTGGGACGATAAGTACGGCGAAAGAATTAATATGCAGAAAGAACTTATAAAATATTTTCCGGATTTGGATATTTCTCTGGGCGGGAATATCAGTCTTGATATCGTGCCAGTCGGCTATGGAAAGGAGCAGGTGGCGGAGCATTTGCGGACAATGCACAGACGTGCGAAAATAATTTTTACGGGGGACAGAACTGAAAAAGGCGGCAATGACTATACTCTTGCCCGCCGTCTGCGCCGCATGGGGAACAGCAAAATTATAAAAGTGCTGGACCCGCGGGATTTGATGAAAAAGTTTTTAAAATAATATGACCAAAATAAATAATTTTATCGCAAACAATCTTGTAATAAAAAATTACAGACGCATGTGGCCTTTTGTCAAACCTTTTTGGTTCAGGGCGCTTATCGGCGTGCTGCTGACTATTCCCGTCGGCTCTCTGGACGCGGCGATAGCTATGTTTTTAAAACCTTTTATGGATAACGTGATGGTAAACAGGCAGCCGCGCTTTTCCGCGGCGCTGCCGTTTTTAATTATAGGATTTACGGTGTTGCAGGGGATTTTAAATTACACTTCGTCTTACGTCAACACGTGGGTGGGCGGCAAAATAACCATTGGCATAAAACGCAAGCTTTATGACAAGCTTCTGTCCATGGACTCAGCGTACTTTGACAAAAATGATTCCGGCACTATTTTATTCCGTTATTCCTCGGACGCGGAGATTGCTTCCGCAGGACTTATTGATAATTTAAAATTATTTCTGTCTAAATTTTTCTCATCAATATCGCTGGTGTTTGTTTTGGTTTATAACTCATGGCAGCTGGCTATTTTAGCCGTCGGCGTTCTGGTGTTTGCGGTGTATCCGCTTAAGGTAGTCAGAAAAAAAATAACAAGCGTCGCCGTCAAAACAGTAGGCGTAGGCTCAAATATAATGACTATTTATAACGAAACTTTCCACGGCAATAAAATAATTCATTCTTTTACGCTGGAGGAGACTTTGCGGGAACGTTTTAAGAAAACCACGGATTTCATGTTTACGCTTGCCATAAAAATGGTGCAGGGCAGCAACTGGCTCTCGCCGGTAATGCATTTGATAAGTTCCATAGGCGTGGCGCTCGTCATAAGCTGCGGCAGTTTTTTAATAGTCAGGGGCGATATAACGAGCGGCAATTTTGTGGCGTTTATAGCCGCGCTGCTTTTGCTTTATACTCCGCTCAAAACCATAGGCAATAATTATATAGCCATACAACAGTCTTTTCTGGCGGTGGACCGCATTTTTGATATTTTAAGTTTAACGCCCGGAATTAAATCCAAAGACGGAGACGCGGAACTTTCTTCCATAAGAAAAAATATTGAATTTAAAAACGTGGGCTTTTCTTATAACTCTGATAAAAAAGTGCTCAATAATATAAATTTTAATATTCACGTCGGGCAGACAGTGGCTCTTGTCGGGAACAGCGGCGGGGGAAAAACCACGATAAGCAGTCTTATTCCGCGCCTCTATGAAATACAGGAAGGCGAAATTTTGATAGACGGCACCGATATAAAAAAATATCAGATTAATTCCCTGCGTAAAAATATAGCGGTAGTGTTTCAGGATAATTTTTTATTTTCCGGCACGATAAGGGAAAATCTTATGCTTGGCAACCCGCTTGCGACGGAGGAAGATATCCGCCTCGCCGTGCATAACGCTTATTTGGACGATTTTGTGGACTCTCTGCCCGGCAAACTTAACACGCAGATAGGCGAACGGGGCGTCATGCTCTCCGGCGGGCAGAAGCAGCGCGTTGCTATTGCGCGCGCGTTTATCAAAAACGCGCCGCTGGTAATTTTGGACGAAGCCACCAGCGCGCTGGATAATAAAGCCGAAAAAATTGTGCAGCGCGCGCTTGATAATCTTATGAAAAACAGAACGGTCATTGTCATCGCGCACAGGCTGAGCACGATACAAAACGCGGATAAAATTTTGGTTATTAACGACGGACATATCATTGAGCACGGCACGCACGGCGAGCTTATTGATTTGCACGGCGCGTACTTTGCTTTATATAACAGCCAGTTTAAAACTCAGGAAGTTGCGGTTTAAATTTATATTAATAAAAAACGCCGCTCCGCGTATACGGGGCGGCGTTTTGGATTTTATATTTTATATGGACGGAACCTGCAGTTCAATAACTTCAACCCTTCTGTTCTTTGCTCTGCCTTTGGCCGTCGCATTGTTCGCAACGGGCTGCGTTTTGCCCATGCCGTAATAGCGCATGCTGTGCACTTTTACGCCTTTGTTGACGAGATAATCATACACTTCCTTCGCGCGTTTTTCAGATAATTTTTGATTGTATTCCAGCGTGCCCGCGCTGTCGGTGTGACCGATTATCAGAATATCCACGTCGCCCGCGTTTTGCAGTTTTTTGGCGACGGCGTCCAAAGTTTCTTTGCTCGTGTCCGTCAACACATATTTGTTAAACGCGAAATATGCTTTCGGCGTGTTTGAAAACATCGGTGATTCTTGCGCGGACTGCGAAGAGGTTTTCTGCGCGCGCGGCGCGGCGGCTGTTACGGCGGGAGCGGGAGCAGAGGCCGTCTGAACATCAGCGGTTTTTACCGCGGGCTGCGCGGCGGTGACCATCACTGGAGACTGCGTTTCCGGTTCAGCGGGCGCAGCGTTTACAAC
>JAIRUU010000013.1 GCA_031254225.1 Candidatus Elusimicrobium euhamitermitis | reverse complement strand
GGCTTCGGGCGTGGCGCCTTCGGCAACGGGCGTTACCACGACGGGGCCCTGTGCTTCCGTGCGGCCTTCAATAATAGCGTCCGCCGCGGCGGCGCAGAATAATTTGATGGAGCGCGCTGCGTCGTCGTTGCCCGGAATGGGGTAATCAATAATGTCCGGGTTTGCGTTTGTGTCGCAGACAGCCACTACGGGGATGCCTAAAGTTTTGGCTTCTTTAACCGCGCCCTGCGTGTCAACGGGGTCAATAATAAAAACAATGTCCGGCAGGGATTTCATTTCCCTTATGCCGCCCAGCAGCGTCTGCAGCCGCACCATTTCTTTGCCCAGGCGCGAGGCTTCCTTTTTGGAAATAGCTTTAAAAACGCCTTCTCTTTCCCATTTTTCAAGCTCGTTCAAATGCTCAATAGATTTTTTTACCGTCTGAAAATTTGTCAAAGTGCCGCCGAGCCACTTTTCGCTCACCACAAACGCGCCGCAGCGGGCGGCTTCCGCTTTAATAGCTTCCTGCGCCTGTTTTTTGGTGCCGACGAATAAAAATCTCGCGCCTTTTTTAGCTTCGTCTTTGATAAAGGCTATGGCTTTTTTAAGTTCTTTTGCGGTTTTTTGCAGGTCTAAGATGTGAACGCCGTTGCGCTCGCCGAAAATATAGTAACCCATTTTAGGGTTCCACCTGCTGGTCTGGTGGCCGAAGTGAACGCCGGCCTCAAGCATGGACTTCATTGAAACGTTACTCATTTTATCCTCGTGAGCCTTTGCGGAAATTTAGGACGTGCGTCCCATGATGCAAAGTACTCCGGCAAAAAAAACCGCGGCATTTAATTTACTGACTTTTGCCGCCGCGCATTAAATTTGCTTATTGTTATTATACCATAAAACAGAGGTCTGTCCTACATTTTCCCCTCGCCCGCCTACGCTGCGCTACGGCGCGGCAGGCCCCTGCCCTCTCCCTTTTAGGGAGAGGAAAAATAAAAAAAGGCCGGCTCTCGCCGGCCATTTTTTTATACAAATTTAAAACCTGCCGTTAACTAAAATCATAACGGGGAACCAGCCGTTTTTGGCAAAGTTCGCAAGGCCGATTTGCAGGCCTTTGTCAATGTGCTCGGTATAGTTTACGACGCCGAGCTGAAGGCCGCTCATACGTTTTGCATAGTTAACAAAACCCCACTGGAAAACAGCGGAATTATCAGACCAGTTAACCGCGCCGAGCTGCACGCCGCTCCTGTCAGCCGCGTAGTTTACCGCGCCCAGCTGCACGCCTTTAGCGGCGCCCGCTTTGTTGACAAGCGCCGTCTGAAGACCGGTCATTTTGCCCGCGTCCGCGAAAATAAATGACAACTGCCAGCCGGTAATATTTTGGGATTTTGCCCAGACAAGGTCAAACTGCAAACCCGTCACGGAATCGTTACTGCCGCCTAACCCAAGTTCCAACCCATTTACAATTCTGACATTAGGAACGGCGATGCCGTCCCAGAGAGATAATTTTATTGGCGTCGCCGCGAAAGCCGGCAGCGCCGCGGCGCAGATAAGCGCCGTTAACAGCAATTTTTTCATCACACACTCCCGTATAGTTGATTAAGTTAATATTGTCAAATTTATCCTGCTTAAATTTAACAATATTAACTTAATCAACTACTATATATTTACTACACAAAAATTTTATCATTTTTTGACGGAATGAAGATAAGCTGTTTAATAGTGAAGTTTATTACATTTTACCCTCTCCCGCCCGCCTACGTTTCACTACGGCGCGGCAGGCAAGGGGCGAGGGAAAAGATTTATAAACTTTATTTTATGACAAAGTATTAAATCCCTTGTCCGCCTTTACCGTCTGGCGGGGCGGGTCATGCCGGCGCCGCCGCTTATGGCTATGCCGCTGTACGGGTCCTCCGCCGTCGGGATTTCAATGGTTCTCACTTTTGCCGGCGGCCTGGACTGTTCAAAACGCACGGCCTGCTGGTACGCGGCCGACGCGGCTTTCTCTTGTTGCACCGAACTTGTATACCAATAATACCAGCCGTAACTTATCAAAAAAACAGCCGCCAGCAAAAATAACAGCCAGAAAATACTTTTTATGATTCTCATAAATAACCCTTTATTTTACTTTTTGATTGCTTGCGTTTACCGTCGCGTCATAAGTGCCCTTTGCCGCGTCTCCCTGTTTTATCTGGCTGTAAGAAGTCTGCGCCACGGATGTGGCCGCCGTTGTGCCGATTAACCCGCCAAGCGTAGTGTGCAAAAATTTCAGTACATGCACCGTGATTTTAGTATTAATAAACTTGGCAACACTTGGGACCAGCGCAGACATTAAAACTAATCCTGCCGTTAATCCCATAGTTACACCCATAAAAGCTTTCAGCCCGCCGGAAATATTAACGCCGTCGCCGTAATTCTTTAAAACCTGATACATTGCAAATCCAATCGCCGCCGCGCCTATAATCGCGGCAGCCACTACGGCCGCCTTGGTAAACGGAGTATGCGCCATACCTCCCGCATATGCCAAAACCGCGGATAATGCCAAACCGCCCGCGACAGCTAAAGCGAAAATAGCCCACGCTCTGTTAGTCCTTGCTTTTCTCAGCTCCGCCTGAGCCTTGGCAACGTCTACCGTTTCCTTCGCCGCTTTTTGGTTTTTGTTAGCCTGTGCCACTTGGCCGACGGTCAGACCTGACGAACCGTCGCCGGATATCGCGCTCGGGCCCGTCAACTCAATGCCGCCGCTGGACGTGCCCGCGTTTTGGTAAATGTCGCCGATAACGGTTGAAGCTA
>JAIRUU010000046.1 GCA_031254225.1 Candidatus Elusimicrobium euhamitermitis | reverse complement strand
ATACGGCGGGAAAATTTTAAAATTTGAAGCTGCCGGCGTTAAAAGCAGCCGCTTTACGTGGCCGATTTCTTCATTCGGCACAAAAGGAATTAAAATCGCTTCGCCGGATAAATATGTTTCTGCTTTAAAAAATCTGCCGCAGCCTATTTTGATTGAGCCCGCGGAAAGGGAAGCCGCGCTTGAAAAGGCTGTCAACAAAGAAGCGCAGCTGCGCGGCTTGACGGCAGTCATTGACGACGATTTGCTTAAAGAAACAGTTTTTATGACGGAGCATCCGGTTACCGTGCCCGGCGAGTTTGAAATAAGATTTTTAACTTTGCCAAAAGAACTTATTGTCACCGTACTTAAAAAACAGCTCAAAATGTTCCACACCGAAAATAGAAAGGGGGGTATTGAGCCTTATTTTATAGCGGTGCGGGACGGTATTTCCGTCAACCAGCCGGAAGTGCGGGACGGTTTTAAAAAGGTAATGTCCGCCCGTCTGTCCGACGCGGTTTTCTTTTTTGATGCGGATATAAAAAAAGGCTTAAATTATTTCAGGGAAAAATTAAAGACGGTGCGGTTTATTGACGGCTTTGGCACAATGTTTGACAAGACGGAGCGCGTTCAAAAAATTGCGGACTGGCTGGCCGAAAAATGCGGCGCGGATAAATTGACCGTAGCACAGATTGCAAAATTTGCTTACGCGGATTTAACAAGCTCGGTAGTCTATGAATTTCCGGAGTTACAGGGTTATATGGGCGGCGTTTACGCCGCAAAAGAAAATATGTCCGAGGCCGTATGCAAAGGTCTGCGGGAATTTTATTTTCCTTTGACCGCGTCTTCCGCTCTGCCGTCAAGTCTTGAAAGCGCGCTGGTTTCAATAGCCGGTAAAATTGACTCTCTTGCGGGCAATTTTGCCGCCGGCCAAATCCCGACGGGCAGCGAGGACCCTTTTGCGCTCCGCCGCCAGGCTATGGGCGTGGTAAGGATGATGGAACATTTTAAACTTAGTCTGACTATTGGAGAGTTGGTTGCTAACAATCTTGAATTTTACGGCAAAAAAGGCGCAGATATATCGCGGCCCATGCAGGAATTTTTGCGCGGCCGCATAGCAAACCTCTTGGAAAACGAAAATTTTACCGCCGGCGTTGCAAATGCCGTAGTGGGGCAGAATTTCAGCGTTATAAAAATATTTACTGTTGCCAAGGCTTTGCAGAAGATGAAAGGGAATGCGGATTTAGCCGCCGTGGCGGAAAGCGCAAAGCGCGTTGTAAATATTCTTAAAAAAGCGGATTTTTATACGACCCGTCAAGTTGACAAAAATCTTTTCACGCACGCGGCGGAAAACAGCCTATTTGACAAATTGACCGCTATAGAAGAAGATTTTAAAAATCACTCGGCCCAGAGTTTAACCGAAAATGATTGCGAGAGAATGTTCGGCCGCCTTGCCGGACTTAAAAATGAGCTGGCTAATTTCTTCGCAAACGTGATGGTTAACGTTGAAGATGACGCGGTAAGAGTTAACAGACTGCATTTATTAGGCAAGGCGGAATTACTCCTGCTCTCATTGGCCGACATTACAAAACTTAATTAATTTCTGGTTCCGTATAACAAAAAAAATACTTCCTGCCGGAACAGGAAGTATTTTTATTTTTGGGGAGAGAATATATTTCTTTTATTTGCCTGCGGGTTTTATATCTTTTGAATCTGTCTGCTGGGCCTGTCCGCCGATAACGCCGGTCAGAGGCATGGCGCATTTGCCGTTTTCGCAGTTTCTGTCAAACGCCTCGGGGCCGAATTTGCCCTCTTTAATAGCCTCCACTCTTCTTGCGATAATTTCATCCCTGTTATTTTCCAGTTTGGCCTGTCTCTCTTTTGCTTTATTAAGGCTTTCCTCAGAGCCGGAAATTCCCTGCTTTGTCATCGCAATCCCTTCGTCAACCTGTTTGGCCGCCTGCGCTTTTATCTGCGCTTCAACCGCGGTTTTTTCTTTATCCGTTTTTGCTGCTTTATACTGTTCGTACAAAGCTTTGTTCGCCGCTATATTTTGTTCTCTTCTGGCCTGAAACTGTTTTCTGAATTCAGCCGCCTTTCCCTGTCTGGTATCAGCCGCAGGATTATTTTTTGCATCTGTATTTTTAACGTCTTTCGGCGCGTCCGCCGCGTAAGCAAAAGCGCTTAAGGCAAAAACTATCGCCGAAAACGCACAGAGTTTCTTCATATATTTCCCTCCATATAATCAAGTTCAGATATAATATCGTCCAGCCCGTTATCCAAATTTTCAATGTCGCCGACGGTTGCGGAAACTGCGTAGGCGTAAGTGTCGTTATCGCCGGCGTTTTTCTGTTTTAACATAAGGCCCGGTATCAAAGCCAGTATAAAAACCGCTGCCGCGGCGGCCAGCACCCTGCGGTATGTAAACAGAGAAAAGAATTTTTTATACGCCGGAACATTTTCCCGCGCGGCGGCGGCCATAATGTTGTCCAGCGTTTTTTGGGACGGGGACATTTTGGCAAACTCCCTGCCCAGCGCGCGGTCAATAGAGTTTACATTTTTTGACATTGCGCTGTCTTCGTTAATTTTTAATAAATCAAAAAGTTCGTTATTTTCCTGCATAAGCCACCTCCTTTGCAAGTTCAACCTGCATCTTCTTATATCCCCTGCTTGCGCGTGCAAGCACGGTGCCCAGAGGGCATTTTAAATATTCGGCTATTTCTTTAAAACTCATTGTCTGACGTAATGTGATAACTTCCCGCTGTTCGGCCGGCAATTTTTTTAAGGCGTTTAAAATAGCTTCCCCGTCGTCTTCGTTAATAAGCGTGTCAAGCGGCTCTTTTTCGTCTGATTTTATTGTGTCGTGAAGGGAAATTTCGTCCTCTTCCTGCGCGTCAAGCGAAATGCTTTTTTCCGCCGCGGCCGCTCTGAAATGATCCATACACTTATTTCTGCCTACGGTAAACAGCCAGCTTTTAAAGCTGCCCGTATCCTTATAGCAGTCCGGAGTTTTTACTATTTTGAGGAATACTTCTTGAAAAATATCTTCGGCCAGGGCGCTGTCTTTAACCATTGAAACTATATAGGAAAAAAGCGGCGCTTTATATCTTTCCATAATAAAACCAAGGCACGCAGTATCTCCGGCTTTAAAGTTTTTAAGAAGTTCCGCGTCAGTTAACTCACTCATCAAAAACTCCTTACTATGTCAACGTAAAACCGTTGTTTTTATTGCAGAGTCAGAAGCAGACTGATTTTCTGTACTGCGCCAGCCGCGCGGCTAACTGCCGTTTGGTTAAAGAGTTAATGCGGCTGACGCTGAAACTCTCTATGTTAAAACTGGCCATTACGGTGCCGTAAGCCATAGCGGTTTTTAAATTTTTAAGCGTCCGCCAGTTTTTTTGGTTTGCAAGGTACCCAGCCAGCGCGCCGCCGAAAGCGTCCCCTGCGCCGGTAGTGTCATAAATATTTTCAACCAGTACCGGCGGCATTTGGCAAATTCCCAGCGGGCTGACAAGCATGGAACCGTTCGGCCCCAGTTTTATTATTATGTGTCCCGCGCCCATTTTAAGCAGTTTTTTGCCGGCGGTTATTAAATTATATTGGCCGGTAATTGAGCGGGCTTCCGCCTCGTTTACCAGCAGAATATCGGCCTTTTTTATTACTTTTTTTACAAGATTAAAGTAATTGTTTATCCACAAATTCATGGTGTCGCAGACTATTAAATTCGGGTTTTTAAGCTGTGAAATCAGGCTTAACTGCATGCTCGGTTCAATATTATCAAGAAAAATATTTTTACAGTTTTGATATTCTTTGATTATTTTGGGTTTATAGCCGCCGAAGACGTTTAAATCGGTGCGCTGCGTAAAAGCGTTTTTAAAATCTTTATCGTAGTTCGCCGCCCAGAAAAAACTTTTGCCCTGCGCTGTTTCCACGCCGCGCAAATCAATTTTATTTTTTTTGAAGTTTTTTAAATGAGGTCTGAAATCCTCGCCTATAATGCCTATAAGTTTTACGCCGCAAAAATAGCTTGCCGCTATTGACGAGTATGAGCCTGACCCGCCTACCACGCGTTCGGCCTTGCCGCGGCGGTTTGTAATGGTGTCAAACCCTATAGTGCCCGTTACAAGCAGTTGGCCGGCCACGGTTACTCCTTGAGCAGTATTTTTACGGAATTGTTGGCGTTAAAATCAGCCAGAAAAGCCGTTTGCGCGGCGTTGGCTTTTGTTTCTTCCACCGTAGTAATAAAATCTGTTTTTTTGGAATCAAAATCTTTTAAGCCGCCGTACTGGGTTTTGAAATTATATTTAATTTCTTCCGGCGTAGCGCGGTTGGCTGAAGCCAGCAGATTGGCAAACCTCTGCATAAGCAGTATGCGGCGCTGCTGCTCCTCAAAATCAGCGGGGTTCATATTAAACTGGTTGCGCACCGTCCACACATAAACTTTTTTGTCAAAGGTACCGTTATAGTTAAACTCCGGCGCGGTTCTTATTGAATAAGCCAGCTCAAAATCAGACACGTTCATCCCGTACTTTTCCGCGCCCTGCACCATTGCGCTTTCATATAAAAGCCCCTGCAGCGCGTCCTGTTTTATTTGTTCCATATCCGCGTCTTCCACGTCTTTGCCCTGCCTGCGCTGTTTCATTTCCAGGCTTTTAACCACGCGGTTAAAGGCCGCGGTTTTAATTTTTTCTCCCCCGACGACGGCGACCGCGCCGCTGTCCGCCGCGCCTGCGGAATACGCGCCGTAACCGACGTAACCCACTCCGGAGAGGAAAGCTATTATTACTATAATCAAAATTATATTTTTATATTTATGCAGTAGTGAAATCATTTTATTTTTTTACCTCTTCTTTAGGCGGCTCCACGACCATTTTGCCGTTTAAGGACGCGCCCTGCTCAACTAAAACTCTGCCCGCGCGCACGTCGCCGCTGATTTTTGCGGTGTTTAAAATTTCCAAATCGTCCGCGCAGACGTTGCCGTTGACTTCGCCGCTTAAAATTATTGTTTTTGCGCTGAGATCCCCTTCCACCTTTCCGTCTTCCCCGACGACGATATGCTTCGCGTTGTCAACGGAGCCGTTCAAATGCCCGTCCACGCGCAGCGAGCCCTGCACGCTCAGCGTACCCTGAAAATAACACTCCGCGCTGATAATAGAAATATGCTCGCCCGAAGTAAAATCCGTGTTTTTCTTTAAAAAACTCATGTCCCGTCCTCCGTTTTACTCAAAATATTTGCGCGGATTGACGGGCGTTCCGTCAAGCCAAACTTCATAGTGCAAATGCACGCCCGTAGACCTGCCGGTGGTGCCCATTGTGGCTATAACTTCGCCTCGTTTTACCACGTCGCCTGGTTTTACTTTAATGCTGGTCACGTGTCCGTATAAAGTGGAATAGCCGAAGCCGTGGTCCACCAGCACGGCCTGGCCGAAGCCGTTTGTCCAGCCCGTGTGTCTGACAATGCCGTCCGCGGTAACCATAATAGGGCTGTCCGGCTTATCCGCAAAATCCAGGCCGTAATGCATTCCGCCGGTTTCCAGCCCGAACGGGTTAACGCGAAACCCGAAACCTGAAGTAATTCGCCCCTTTGACGGCTTTATTGAAGGCGTATAGTTTATGGTATTTTTCTTATTCGCGTAATACCAGGCTATTTCCTGAAAGCTTGCCAGCCGCGCTTTTGCCGAGGTTTCAATATTGTCAATATAGTTTTTATAAACCGTCTCGTCAATGTCGCCGCTGCCGCGCGCGAAAACTTTGTTGAAATTTAATTTTTCTTCGTCGGCGTTCGGCGCAGGCGTATTTTTGCCCAGCGGCATGCCCAGCATCTGGCGCATCTGGCGGTCAGTTGTCTGGGTAAGTTCAAGATATTTGCGGCCGCGTTCAAGCTCTTCGCCTATAATAGCCAGTTTGGCTTTCATAAGCTGGTTGTCCGCTTTGGTAAAACTGTAATCGTAATTTTTCACCAGCACGTAACAGGAAGCCAGAAACATCAGCAGCACTACGACCAGCGCAAGCAAAAGCGTTATCAGTTTGGTTTTAATTTTAATCTGGCGCCCGAGCGCGCGCGGCACTATTAAAATATCAACCTTTTCTTTAAAAAATCTGGCCAGATAATTAAACATATTATAATTTTATCATTATTTTAACGCAATAACCGCGCGCACTTTTCAGCTGCGCCAAAAAAATTATTTTTACGGAAGAAATGCGTAAAAAGACGTAAATATTGTCTTTTTTACAAAAAGCCGGCCATGATCTTTTTTAAAATTTCACATCTGGGAGCGACAAAGCCTTTTTGATTATAATAAGTGTAATTGCATAAATACTAATTGGGTTTCTTGTATTTTTTGAAATATAAAATGAATAAATAAACATTAGTACTGATAATTATAAATATTTATGCTTATAATATACTAAAATATGTTAAATTATATTTATAACCATTTTGTAAGGAGGACTCAATGAAAAATATATTAAGAAATTTAACATTTACGGTGGTTTTACTTTTAGTTGCAGTAACAGCTGCATTATGCGGTTCGCAGCTTAGCGTGAGCTCCTATCAGGCCTGCCGCTGCAAGCAAAGTTCGCCAGGCACGGGCAATGAGAATGAGCTATGCTGCTCCTCTCTTGCTTTGGGGAACTCTGTATATTCCACATATACATCAACATACTGTTGCAACGGTAAATACGGAGGGTACGGCACAAGCGACGGCGATGCAAGGTGTTGTACTTCAGGATACTGGGCAGCAGCGCAAACTGCGTGTTGGACGCTGTGTTCCACGGTAACGTGCAGCGGTACTACGCCAGATAAAAATGGACAGACTTATAAGGAAACTACAGGCTCCTGCTGCCAGGCGGCTACAGTTACCTGCACCTCTCCAAAAGTTAACGTTAACGGCATATGTAAAACGCCGTGCTCTGCTTCAGCAAAATGTCTGAAAGGGTATAGTGTAAATCCGTCAGGATATATTGAAGATAATAGTTGTTGTAGGTGCGCGACTAGTTATACAATGAGCGGCGACTGTTGTTCTGACCCTACTCTTTTTGAGCAGCCTTATTCCGGCCAATGCAAGGTGTGCGCTGCGGGTATTAATGGCGGACCGTGCTGCTTTGGCTCTTTAGCGTGCGCTTCTATATAAGATATCAGTGTTAAAGAAATTACACCCCGAAAGCAGGTTTTACCGCCGGCTTACAGGGTGTAATTTTTTGCCGGAGTTTTTGTAATTTGTAAAAAAATGGTAAAATAATATTTACCGTTTTTCACTCCGGGATGGTGAAATGGTATCACTGGCGCCTCTGGAGCGCTCATTCTAGGTTCGAATCCTGGTCCCGGAAAAGCTTTAAAAAAATACCAACGCATTGCGTTGGTATTTTTTTAAAGCTTTTCCGGACTGCCCCCAAATCTTTGGCCGGATTTCAATTTTTAATGACGAGAGCACACACCGTGTCCGCGCGGAACGGAGAACGGCCCCGCGCTGCCCGCACCAGTGTGCCCGTCGTCATTAAAAATTGAAATCCGGCTCAAATCTTCGGGGCCCCTAAAAAAATTGCGCTTGAAAATCAAGCGCAATTTTTTAACGGCATAAATATATAGTTACGCTTACATATAAATTTCTGCGGTTTCTATCAGCTTATCATCCATGGAATAAACTTTTAAGGTAAGCTTTCTGTCCACAATTTCACCCACGCCGTAAACCTGGCCGGAATAAAAACGCGCTGTCCAGTCCTGCGGATGTTCGCGTTTTGTAACTTCCGGCGCGGCGCCCGTGCCAAAGGTCATGTAAGGCACGCCGCGCAGGTTTTCAACGCCGTCCTTGATGGGGAAAGTGCGCTCATAATCAAAATCCGCGCCCTGAAAAACAACGTTTACGCCGTAGTATTCAAATAAATTTGAAAAGGCTTCCCGCGCTTCAAGATTGGAGCCTTTTGCGCCCGTTGAATACGGCGCGGCGTGCATGACGACTATTTTCCATTTTCCGGATTCCGTCGTGGAAAGAGCGTTTTTAAGCCAGGCGTACTGCGGGGAATCTTTGTCCACCGCGGGCGCAAAGGCCGCGCCTTCCGTCGCGGAAGCGTCTAAAAATATAAACCTTGCGTTTGCCGTGTCAAAAGAAAAGAAATTGGGGCTGCCGCGGCTCCATGACATTGCGTGATAACGGGAATAATTTTGGCGGAAGAAATTTTTATTGTCCTGCTTGTCCGCAGCTTCGCCGTATTCTTTATCGCTTACCGCGATGAACATTGGCGCTTTGCGCAGCGCGGGGGCAAAAGGAGTAAAAAATTCCGCGTTAACGTTTGCCGCCAGACCGCCAGTCACAAGATTGCCGGTGTGTATGAAAAAATCAGGGTTATAGCCGGCCGCCTTGTCCGCAAGTTCGCGCGTCAATGCTCCGCCGCCCGCAGTGTTCCCGAAAATTACAAACTTAACCATTTTTCTCTCGGGGCTGTAAAGCGTTTTAAAGGAGCCTTCCGCCGGGCTCTGCACGCCGTCCCCCCTGTTATTTAATACGTAAACTTTATAACAGTATTCTTTATTTGAGGCAAGGCCGTTGAGGGTTACTCTGTGCTCAATGCCCGCGGGAGAGTTTGACATAATCTGGTTGCACTTTGGTTTTGGGCCGTATTCCAGCCAGGACTGCGCGGGTACGTTTGTGCTCCATCTGACGACAGCGGTCGTCAGAGTAGGGTCTTCAACGTAAGGCCCGCGTATAAGCTCGCCGGCAAAAACGGTTAACGGTAAAACAAGGAACAGGAAAGTGTATAGCTTTTTCATAATAATATTTTACAATAAAATTTGCTAATCTATAGGTAAGGTTGTAGACCGGTTATAACCCGCCGTGCGTTTGCCAAAAAAACGGATATGTTTTTGAGCGCAATCATACGGGAAAGATTTAATTTAATATTAAGGAGGAGTAGCGGAACTGACGCCGTTTTTTTGGCAAACCCTTCGGGCTGAGCGCTTTTTTGACACTTTCAATTTTTTTGCTCCTTACATAGCTTTGGCTATGCTCTTCGCAAAAAAATAAAAATTGTCTAAAAAATCATCTCAGCGCACAACGGGTTATAACCGTTCTACAACCTTATGAAGAAAATTATCATATTTGTTATATGTATTATGTTGCTGCAGTCTGCGCGCGCGGCAAAAATAAACGACGCTTTTTTTATAAATTCAAAATTTATTAGAAATAATTTAAGCTTTATGTCGCAGGTTTACGGCCGCCTGTCCGCGGGCGCGGAAGCGTCTTACGTAAAACATGATAATTTTGACGACGGTAATTTTTTTGTGTCCGCGCCGCTCATTATGTCTTATGACACCGCGCAGATAGCGCTGCGCCCTTTTGTCATGCCGCAGACAAACGATTTATCCGCCTACGGCGCTACGTTTAACCTGCTGCTTAATATGGAGCAGAATAATATTGACGATAAATTTACGCAGGCGAATATTTCCGTAGGCTATGTAAACCAGAAGGCGGACGTTGCGCGCGCGGGCGGCGGGGGCAGGGAAGACTTCGGCGAGCTTGTGTACGGTCTGGGTCTTAGAAAAAATTTTTTTAACTCTTTTGTCTTTGGCGCAAACGCGAATATTTATGAATATTTGGACGGCATAGCGGGAGTGCGGGGTATAAGGTCTATTTTTAACCAGAATGATTTTTCAAATTTAAACAGTTACGACGTGGTTTATAATCTGCCCAAATATTCTTTGGGCGCTACGTTTAACCGCATGCTTGATAAAGGCGCAAATATTTATCTCTCGTATTCTTATACGGAATTTTATACGGCGGACCATGAACACTCTATGATAATAGGCAATGATTTTCCGGTAAGCCGCGCGGTAAAAGCGGATTTGGGGTATAATCACATTATCACAGGAAACAGCGGTAAGAAGGACATATTCAAAATAGCGTTAAGCGTAGTATTTTAGGGGTAAAAAAGTATGACAGAAAAAATTGACGAAGCGGGAACAAAAATTCTGTCTCTTATATCGCACAAGTTCAGAACGCCGCTTTCAATAATAAACGGATATTCCGACGCTCTTATGAATCAGAAGAGTACGGAAAAAATGTCCGCGTTCGGGGAAAAGGCCGTTGAGGAAATACATAAACAGGGCAACCATCTTGCATATCTTGTTGAAAGGCTTATCAAATTTACCAAAGTTGAAGAAATGGAAACTAAAGACATAGTAAAAACGCCTTTGCATTTAAGGGCTTTAATAACCGCGGCCGCGCTGGAAATTCTGGAAAACGTTGAGGGGGAAGTTGAGAAACGCGGGGACGTTTTGGTCAAAGGGCCGGTAACGCTTGAAATAAGCTGCTCCGGCGATTTCAGTTTTATGGGCGACGAAAACCTTGCGGCGGCCGCCGTCGGCGAACTTATAAGCAACGCCGTAAAATTTAATTTAAGCGCAAATAAAAACGTAAACATTTACTGCCAGAGGCATAACAATAACGTCTCTCTTTCAATTAAAGACAACGGCGCCGGCATAAGGCCCAACGAGATTAATAAAATTTTTGACAAATTTTACCAGATTGACGAATATTTTACCGGCCAGATTGAAGGCTGGGGCCTGGGCCTGCCTTTTGTAAAAAAAATTATGGAACTGCACGGCGGCATGGTAAGCGTGGTAAGCGATAAGGGGCTGGGCTCCGTATTTACTCTGACTTTGGCTGCCAGCTAGGATATGACACAGTATGAATAAAGACGAATTTTTTGATTCAACGTCTAAAAAACTTGAAGAGATGGAAACAACTTTAAACGGGATAATAATGAAACTGCAAAGTTATCTGGCGCGGCTGCAGGCCGCGTCCGTGCAGGCCAAAAGAAATATCCCTTTGCGGGACAGCACTCTGGAAGAAGAATTTAACGCTACGGCAAAAGAGCTTTATGATTTTTCCAACGAAGGGGAAGAGTTTTGGGCCGGCACGCGGGACACGCTCAGGACTTTTGCAAAAAAAGATTTGGCGGACAATTATTCTTTTGATATAAAAACTTTAAATATTAAAGCGCGCATTTTAACGCGGTCAATAGAAGATATTGCGACAAGATTCGGCGAGATTTTGGGCGCGGCCCATACAAGCGGTCTTAAATTAAATATCTGGCAGCTTGAAACAGCATCTTTAAATCTGGACAAACTTGTAAGCAAAATACTTTTCATGTCGCGCGAATTGGCCAAAAATCTTGAAACGAGAGTAGCCAGATGAAAGAAAATACCCACGCCGCCGCGCCGGCGGAACAGGAAAAAGTTATAACCGCTTCCCAGGTAAATACGATAAGCCTGGCCATACTGGCTTTGGTCGCCGTTGCGTTTACGCTTGTGTTTACGCGCTTTGTGGCCATACCGTTTGTCATAGCTCTGTTAATTTACACGGCGCTGGCTCCTTTTATAAGGTATGTAACCAAAAAAACCAAAATGCCGCATTTGCTGGCGTTAAGCCTGACATTTCTTGCGCTTATGGCGCTCCTTGCGCTGATTGTAATTTTTATTTCAAATTCAATAGGCAGCTTTATAAGCGGCGCGGATATTTACAGGGATAAACTGGTCTCCGCGGCGGACTGGGCCAGGACGGCCGCGCGTTATAATATGCATATAGACAATAATTACGTTGCGGACGTGCTTAAAAACCTGCAGTTTTTTAATTTTGTGCGCGGTTTCGGCAGCATGGTAATATCGCTGACGACGGGATTTTTTATGGTGGCCGTGTTTTTGCTTTTCTTTTTTGCGGGCAGCAATTCAAATATTAAAGAAGACAAAAAACCAAGCCGCCTGACGCAGGAAATACAGTCTAAAATATCTTTTTATATTACGGTAAAAATTATAGTTTCGCTTGCCACGGGCCTTGTAGTGTGGCTTGTTCTTGCGCTTTTTAAAGTGGAACTTGCGTTTATGTTCGGCATAATAACGTTTCTTTTAAATTTTATTCCGACTATAGGCTCAATAATAGCCACCGTGCTGCCCGTGCCGGTTATATTTTTGCAGTATGAACTGGGGCCCAAGTTTTTTATTATTATGGCTCTTGTAATAGCTTCCCAGCTGATTATAGGCAATATCGTTGAGCCGAAAATAATGGGTAGCGTGACTGATTTGCACCCCGTCACTATAATCGTAATGCTGGTTTTCTGGTCGCTTATATGGGGTGTCGCGGGCGCGTTCCTGGCAGTTCCTCTGACGGCGGTAATACAGGTTGTGCTTTCAAAATTCCATTTCACAAAACCGTTTGCCGAGATTATGGCCGGCAGACTTATTTAAAATTTTAAAACGCAACAAAGGAGATAAAAAATGACATACGCGGCTTTCTGGAAAAGGCTTTTGGCTTTTATTATTGACACTGTCGTCGTCAATATCTGCAGTTATATATTAGGTTTTTGCGTCGGGTTGGTTATAGGCATCGCCGGCGCAATGGGCGGCATTACGCAGGATACCCTTTTAAGAATAGCGCAGGCTGCGGGCTTCGCTGCGGGAGCGTGCGTTTTTCTGTTTTATTATTCTCTTTTTGAAAGTTCCGCAAAGCAGGCCACGCTCGGCAAAATGGCCCTCGGCGTTAAAGTGATTGACGTGTACGGCAACAGGTTAACTTTCGGCAAAGCTTTTTTGCGGACAATATGCAAATTTATTTCTTTGCTGCCTTTGGGCTTAGGGTGTCTGATTGCGCTTTTCACGCAGAAGAAACAGGCGCTGCATGATTTGCTTGTCAAAACGTTAGTCGTCAATTCGTAATTTTTAGGCGGTAAAAAACAGCCGGCTCAAGGAATTGAGCCGGCTGTTTTTTTTGTTCAAGAATTTTATTTTACGTCCAATAATTCCACTTCAAAAATCAGCACCGAGTTTGGCGGTATTGAACCCATCGCGCGGCTGCCGTAAGCGGTTTCTGGCGGGCAGATAAGTTTTACTTTGCCGCCCGCTTTAACGTCCTGCAAGCCTTTTGTCCAGCATTGAATTACCTGGTTTAACGGGAACTCCGCCGGAGTGCCGCGCAGCACGGAACTGTCAAACACCGTGCCGTCAATAAGCGTGCCGTGGTAATTGACTTTAACCAAGCTGGAAACGGACGGCGCCGCGCCCTTTCCTTTTACCAGCGTCTGCACCAGAATGCCGCTGTCAATTTCTTTGGTGTTCCTGTCTTTTTTTGCGTTATCTAAAAACTTTTTATTGTCCGCGGCTCTTTTTTCGTTAATCTTTTTGGAGTCGGATTCATAGCGTTTGATAACCGCGGGTTTATACGTGTCCAAATCAGTCTGGCTGGGTTTGTTTGTCATGCTGTCGCGCATGCCCTGGGAAATATATTTGAACTCGTCCTCGTTCCCGATAATCAACTGGTTTTTGACGGTGTTTCCCATCATGTAACCCAGCGAATAAAGCGTTTTAGCGTTTTCTTCCTGCGCTTTAGCCGCGTCGTCCTGCGCCGCGGTCGGAGCAGCAGCAGCCTGCGCAGCGGGCGCGGGTTTGGCGTTCTGCGCAAAAACCGCCGCGGCAAAAATAAATACCGGCAATGCAAACAATAATTTTTTCATTTTATCTCCTTTCTAAATAATCGTAAGTTTTTTTGGTAATTTCGCCGCCCGCTTTTTTGCCTATGGCGTTCATTGTATACTTAACGGCTTCGTCGGAGCGGAAAGAGCCCTGCCTGTCGCTTATGCTGAAACGGCCGAATATGCCGCCGGTAGAAACGTCTTTAAGGCTGACCGTGGCCGTAGCGCTGCACCAGTAAAGTTCGTTTGTTTTTTTAGACGGGAACTCAACAATTTCGCTGTTAACGTCAATAGCAATATCCGACGTTTCGTTAACGGCCACCGTAAGCCCCATTTTATTAAGCGCGTCTATAATATAGGTATGCAGAATTTCGCTGTTTTTGCCGAGGACGTTGAGAGAAAATTTAACTTCGTTCATAGCCTCGTAAACTATATTTTTTAAAGCGGCAAAATTCTGCGGGTCATAGCCGGCTCCGTTGTAATCAATTTTCTCGTATAAATCTTCAAAACCGTTGCGTTTTACCAGGAGCGGTTGTATTTTAAGCGCGGTTTTTACTTTGGCGAATTTATCCTGCTTGTCTTTAAACTGCGCGACAAGACCGTTAAGCCGGCTGTCCAAAGTATCAAGATTATTTTTCAGCATATCTTTGCCCACTTTTCTTTCAAGCAGCGCGATAGCGTAATAGTTTTGCGTTTTTTTGTCTTTCCACGTTTCTTTTATAAAAGCGTGGTTATAAATGTCCGCCACGACGGGCTCGTCCGCTATATAGCTGGCGTCAAATATTTTTTTAATGTCCTCTTTGGCCCGCGCAGAAGCTTCGTCTTTTGTCGCGCCGGAGCCTGTGCCCGTCAGATATTTTTCCGTATTTATTTTGGAAAGTTTATAGCTCAACGTGTTTTTGTTTGCCGTTGAACAACCCGCCGCAAACGCCGCCGCCAGCAAAACCGCCAGTATTTTTTTCATATGCATACTCCGTCCTCCTATTTGATTTCCTCTCCCTGTGAGGGAGAGGAAAAAGTTTGTCAATAAATGTCCTCTGCGCCCTTATTTTCCGGTTCTGTAATGCAAATATTTTCTTTCGCCCGCTTTAATTTCTATCTCGCCGAAATCGTGGGTTTCAATTAAACTGCCGTTGGCGTCATACGCTTTGAAAACCATTGTATGTTTGCCCGGCGGCACAAATACGCGCGTCATTCTTATTTCGCCAGGCAGCGTAAACCATAACCTTGTGTCCGCGCGTTCCGTCGCCGCGGCAAAGGCGGAAAATACCATGCCGGCCAAAAAGCCTAAATTTTCATCTTTAGTGCCGTTTGTTACTGCCTGGCGCGCGGCGTTATTTAAAACCTGTTTTATGACGGCGCGCGCTATCATTCTCGCGTAAATGCCGGGCATTCTCTCCGCCAAATCGGCGCGCATAAAAGCCGCTATGTCATGCATTAAAACTGTGGGCTGCGCGTTTCCGTCCACCTCAAGGTTTGAGCCTCTTATAAAATACGGCACCCATACTACAACAGGATAAGCCACCGTTACCGCGTTGCCCATAAAACCGGCGACAAGCGCGTTTTGCACGGCGGGCTCTTGGCTGAAAACCTCGTCGGTGGAGTGAAGCATAAGAAGCGCGTTGTTCCACGCTATCTGTACGGTGCGGGACGCAAGCAGCGGCACAAAGCCGTTATAGTGGATAAAAATAATTTCGCCAAGCTGCGCCGCGTTCTGCGGCACCGCAAAATCCGGCGGCGGGACATTGTGGAACGAAACGAAATTATTATAAGCGTTTAAAGAATTTGTGCGCGCTATTCTCGCGTCGGACAAAAAACCGCCGCTTTCAAAAATCAGGCTGGCAAAATACTGGACAAAAGGATCGTCGTTATATCCTCTGGTTTTGTTCCTGCGCTGCTGGTCAAGAAAGAAAACCGCTTTTCTCGCCTCAACCAACGCGCCCTGCAAATCGTCCCTGTCCATAAAATTAAGCGCGCGGTAAACGTATGTCAAAGACGTTTCATACTGTTTTGCGTCGTATTCAACGGTCAAATCATTTTTTAGGACGGTGGCCGCGGCCAGGCTTACGCTTGCGACGCGCGCTTGAGTCCTGTCCTGCGCTTGGGCAAAAATCAAATCGCTTTCCGCGGGTTTGCCGCCGTCATGTTGCACCGCGCCGAGGTCAAGATTGAAAAGCGTTAAATCCTTTTCCCTGTAAAATCTGCCTTTCTGGCTTTCAATTTTTGACGCGGCGGCGTCAAAATTGCCGGCCGCGATTTCTCTGTTAACGTCGGCCCTGAAACGTAAATGAGACCCGCAGCCGCAGGCAAACGCAACCGCCGCCAGAACGCAGAGACTCCTCTTCATAAATCTTACAGGCGGGAACCGCGGCTGAGAATATATTTTTTAATCTGCTTCTCGCCGTTCCAGACAATCTGGTTTGTTTCAATATTTATAAGCCTTAGGTTTGTCTGGTAGAAGACCACGCTTCTTCTGCCTTCGCGGTCAACTATTGAAGTCAGCACGCCGTTAAGCATAAAATCCGCGCCTACTTCCCTGCCAAACGCCCTGCGCGTTTCCACGCTGGCAAATTCGTCCTGCTCAAGCCGCTCCGTTCTTATTTCCCCGCGCTCTTCCCTGCTGGCCACAAACTTCACTTTGCCGCTGTTTATTAAAGCGCGCTGTATATTTTCAATAAACGTGCGCGTGTTGATGTGCTCCATGCTCTGGTTTTCTACGGTACCCACTATGACGACAGGCTCCCGCCCGTTCTGCGCCAAAAATCTGTCGTACCACTGGTTGGAAAGGCTGTCATTAATCATTTCCTCGGCCACAAGGCGAGAATCAGTGTCATTCCATCTGCCGCTCAAATCCCTGGTAGTATTAGTATCCATTCTCTGGACTTTTGTAGAACAGCCAAAACACAATGTCGCGGCGGTCATTAGCAAAATTATTTTTTTCATATCCCCTCTTGCTATTAAAATTTGACTACAGTTTTATAATACTATTTTATAAACGGGTTGGAACTTGTTTTATTGCCTACAGGCCTAATTTTATATATTATATATGTATGGAATTTTTATTTGCGGCGGTCGCGACTTTATTTGTGGTAATGGACCCTTTCGGCAATATCCCTTTGTTCATTACCGCTTTGCGCAAAGTTACGCCTGAACGCAGGAATTTTGTTCTTATAAGAGAACTCTGCATAGCCCTCATAATAATGGTTGTTTTTATGTTTGTCGGGCGGCAGATGCTTACGTTTTTGGGCATAAAAGAATATTCCCTGAGCATTGCCGGCGGGCTTATTCTTATGCTGATTTCTTTAAAACTGATTTTCGGCGGGTCTGACGACGTTAAAGAAGCTTCTAAGGACAAAGAGGACGAGCCTTTTATAGTCCCTCTTGCCATACCGCTGGTAGCGGGCCCGGGCGCGCTGAGCGTAGTGCTCATTTTGGGCGGGCAGAGCCACGGCAGGCTGATAATTTTGGCGTCGGTACTCATTGCGTCTTTGCTCAATTTTGTAGTGCTTTTATTGTCGTTTCCTATAAGTAATCTGCTTGGCAGACGCGGCCTTTTGGCGCTTGAAAGACTGACAGGCATGCTGCTTGTGCTTATGTCCGTTAATATGATAATGAACGGCATAGCAAAATTTATGGCTAGGGCTTGTTGACGCTATTAAAGCGTCTGCGCCGCTATCATTTTTTCGTAAATTTCCATTTTTTTACGACGATGACAGCCGGAAGCCTGACTGAGGAGTAAAAAAATGGAAATTTACAAAAAAGGAGTGCGGCCCTGTGGGTTGAGTCAATTTTGACAAATTTTACATTTTTTTTGCTGGGACATAGCAAACCGCTATGCCCGCACACAAAAGAAAATGTAAAATTTATTAAAATTGGCTCAACGCAGGCGCTTTAATAGCGTCAACAAGCCCTGAGGGTATTTAAATTTTATGAAACGTTTGATTTTGTTTGTTTCTCTTTTTGCTCCTGTGAATATTTTTGCAAATCCCATTTTATGCCCCGTATGCGTTTTTGCGGTGGCGGGCGGGCTGGGGATTGCGGAATTTTTCGGCGTAAGGGACGAGGTTGTCGGCGTGTGGATAGGCGCCGCGCTTCTTGCATTTTCGCAATGGACGATTTATTTTCTTGAAAAAAAGAATATCAAAAAACTCTGGGTTGATATACTTTGTTATCTTTGCTGGTATTCAACGTTAATACCGCTTTATATGGGCAAGAAGCCGAAACTTATTTTTAATTACCACAAAATACTGGGTATTGACAGCTTTTTATTGTCGGTCGCGGCAGGCACTCTAGCCGCTATAGCCGGCGCAAAACTTTATGAATTTTTAAAGTCAAAAAACGGCGGCAAAGCGCATTTTCCGTATGAGCGGGTCGTTATCCCCGTCGTATTAATAACCGTGGTAAGCTGTTTATTCCATTTCGGGTACAAAATATGAAAATAGCTGAAAACCTTAATGAGTTTATAGAAAAAGTTGATAATATGAAAAAGGCAAACCCGCTGGATTTGTCCAGCGATCAGGATTTGTCCATTGCCATAATGAATTTGGTAAGTATTGAAGAGCACCTCGTTTTCAGCGGCGCGAAAACGGGCAATAAATCTTTTTACGATTTAATTATCCCCGTGCGCGAGTACAGAAAAGAGCTTCTTAAAAAAATAGTAAAAACTTATAAAGGCGAAGTGTGGTGCATTTCCAAACATCTGCTTGCCGGATGTATGCGCCTCATGGAAGTCGGCACAAAGGCGCTGGCAGCGGGTAAAAAAGAAGAAGCTTATTCTTTTTTTGAAACCAGCTACAGCCTGTACTGTTTGTTTTGGGGGTTGAACATAAACGCCGTTTCGGACGAAGAAGCCAGAGAGCTTTTAAAAAAGCTTGATAAAAATACTTTTGAAGACTTAGCCAAAGACAAAGAAGCCGCGCCGGCCGGAGCGGCAGAACCCCCGTCGGAAAACTCCGCGCCGAAAAATAACGGTATATCCGGTTTAAGCAAACTGAAAGCTATTGTTTCCAAAGCGGTTGACTGCTGCAGAGAGTAAAAAATAGTTTGCGGGAAATTACATGGTTATAACTGACGAAGGCATTGTTTTAATACGCCAGAATTTTAGAGAAGCCGACCGCATGACCTGCCTTTATACCCGCGCTAACGGCCGCGTTAACCTGCGCTTCCCGAGCGTCAATAAAGCGGCCGGCAAATTAAAAGTGTTAAGCGAGCCTTTTGTCCACGCCCAGTACCGTATTTATATAAGGAACGGCGCGGCCGTGGGCTGCGTTACCGGCGGCAAAGTGGAAAGCGTTTTTGCGCCGCTGCGCGTTGACGCGGCCAAAACAAAAACCGCGCTGCATTTTTGCGAACTTATGTTTCGTCTTACGCCGGAAAATTCCCCCAACGAAGAAAAATTTGAACTTTTGCTTAACTCCCTGCGTTCGCTTGAAAAAATATCCGTGACTCCCGCTATAAGCCCCGCTTTTATTTTGCGTCTGATGACGCTGGCCGGTTTCGGCATGGACAAGCCCGCGCTTAATATACCCGCGGAGTTTTGGGAAAAGATGCACAACGCGCCTTATGAGGAATTAAATTTTACGTCGGCGCGGGACCTGGCCGATTTAAATAAAACCTCTTATATCTGCCGCAGGTTTTTAAATACATATCTTAACGCGCCGTTAAATACTTTAAGAGAAACCGCCGCGGCCGTCTGAATGTTATAGACTAAAATAGTTATGATATTGTAATGTAACTTATCTATATATAAAGTACCTGATAAAAAATAAAATTTAATAATGAGATGTAAATTATTGGGGACGCTGTTGCTGTTTTTGTCTGTCAGCGCGTTTGGCGCGGAGTGGGAAAATAAAATATGGGTTTCTTCTCTTACTTTTCTTGAGAATGGGCTGCCTGCGGCCAAAGGCGCGGAAAACAATTTTACTAATACGTCCAATTATCTGTTTTTATCTTCTTCCGCCATGCTCACGCAAAGCCTGGGGGCGGAGGGGATATTTTCCGCCGGTCTGCGTTATTTTTCAACTGATTTTGAAAGCGTAAGCGAAACAAATTTTTCCGTTAATCAGCTTGCCGCCGTATTTAAGTACGGCGGCGTTTCTTTAAAAGCCGGACGTATTTTTTACGGTTCTCAAAATACGCTTTTGCCTTATTACGGTTTGTATGACGACTATTACGGCGCAATATCTTCCGCGCTGGACGGCGCTTACGCAGCGGCGGAGCTGGGAAAATATTTTAATATAAACGCGGTTTACGGCAAAGAGACGGAGAGTAATTTTTCAGAAGGCGACAGAACTCTTGCCGGCGCGGTTTTGTCTTTCCGGCCGGCCGCCGGCGTAAGCTTAAGCCCTTTTATTTTTGATTACCGCAGAGACGACAAATATTTAATGTACAAAAGAGAGCTTGTTCTCTACGGCGGATATTTTGACTGGAATATAGACGGCCGTTCCGATTTATATATTTCTTACGCGGCCAACGGCGGACAGGATACATATTACGGCAATATGGTTTACGGTAGCAATGAAAGTTACGGCGGCAGCGCGCTGCTTGTTAAATTTAATACGGAAAATGAAAAACGCGGCGTTTATTATAAACTGCATTTTTTGTATTTGAACTGTTCCGGAACGGATATAGGCAAAGTGTCTTTTAAAAGCGTTCATCCGTATATTTATCTGGGCTCAATTTTTACCGGCGCAAATCTTATACAAAGGGCGGGCGTTGCCGGCGCTTTCAGCCGTTATTACGCCGGAAGCGCGGATAATATCAGAGCTTATAATATGGGCGCTTCCTTAAGTCCGGCTTTTGCCAAATTTGTAAAAATTAATTTTGACGTTTACTCTTATTCCACGGCGGACTTTACGCTTAAAAACCGCGACATCGGCGGCGAGATTGACGCCGGCCTCGCCGTTACTCCTTTTAAAAATTTAGATTTGTCCGCGGTCTACGCCAGGTTTTACCCCGGGCAGGGTTTCAAAGACCGGTATGACCCGCGGTATTTTGACGTTGGCAATGTTACGCAGTTTTCCTTTAAAGCTTCCCTTAAATTCTAGTATAATAATTTCATATTACGCTGACAGAGGCAGACATGAAGAAAAGTATTTTTTTATGTTTTATTTTATTTTTTTGCGCGCTGCGTGCCGGCGCGGCCGCTATTACGCTTGCCGCGTGCGAAGAAGCCGCGCTTAAAAATTCGCCCGATATAAAAACGCTTTCCGCCCAGGCCGCCGCCGCGGAACAGACTTATAAAAATGTTTCTTCTTCTCTTTATCCGGTGATTAATTTTGAAGCAAACGGTTCCTATGTTACCGAAGTGCCGAAGTTAAATTTAGGGCCCGAAACTTTTAAATTCGGCGATAACCGGAGTTATTCGCTGGGTCCTGTTTTATATTACACCTTATTTGACTACGGCGCGCGCGCCGACGCGGGCAAAAGCGCAAAAAGCGCGTATGAAGCCGCGCAGGCGCAGCTTGACTGGGGCAGAAAAAGCGTTTTGCTTTCCGTCAGGCTTGCCTATTTCAAATTAACCGCGGATTTGGAAAATATGTTTCTGCTTGCCGGACAGCTTGAAGTGGCGCGCCGCCAGAGTTCCGACGTAAGAGCCGCGTTTAACGCCGGCGCAAAAAGCGATTTGGACGTTTACACGGCTGACAAGCAGGTCCTTTCTCTTCTCTCCCAAATCAACGCCGCGCGCGCCGCCACCGCCGCGGATTTGCGCGATTTGTTTGAATTTACCGTTGACGATTTCGGCGTAAATCCGTCTTACCCGCTGGACGCCAGGCTTGCAAACACGGCCGGTCTGGAGCCGGCGTCCGTTCTGCTGAGCGTTGACAGCGTTGACGCGGCTCTGGAAAATTTTGACGTTTATAATTATTTTAACTTTGACGCCGAGGGCCCCAAACTTCTGGCGCAGGACAAGATGATTGAATATTATAACCGCGTGGCGGCAAGCTATAAATCTTCGCTATGGCCCAAGGTCGCGCTGAAGGCGGGGGCTTACTGGGAATACCCAAACGGCCCGCTCCGCGAAGACGTGTTTTTGGGCAGGGGCGCGCTCAGCGTAGTAGTGCCTTTGTTTGAAGGCTCCCGCGCGCGGTCAAAGGCGGAAGAGCAAAAACGCTACGCCGCGGCGGCAAGCGCGCAGAAAGAACAAGTTTACAATAATCTTAAAAAAATTTTTGACGGCGCGAAAGACCGTCTTAATTCCATAAAAACGGAAAAAAAGCTTGCGGAGCGGATTATTGAAAACAACAAACGCGCCGTTGACCTCACGTACAGCGCGTACAAAGCGGGGAACGTTACGTTTTTGGAAGTTGACGCGGCGGACAATAAACTTACCGAGGGTAAAATAAATCTTGTCGGTTTAAAAATAGAAAATCTTACAAAACTCGCCGTTGTGGCGAGTTTGGGGAAATAATATGAAAAAAATTGTCGTCATTATAGCGGTTATACTTTTAATTTTAGTGGCGGTAAGTCTGTTGTTTTTCCGTCATACTCCTTTTGCGTACAGCGGCGTGGTGGAGGCCGTGCAGGTTGATTTGTCGCCGCGGGTAACCGGAGAGATTGTAAAACTTTACGCCCAAGAAGGCTCTGATATAAGCGCGGGCCAGGTTTTGGCGGAGCTGGACTGCAAAGACATAAAACAGCTTGCCGGCATTGCCGAAAAAGAATTTACGCGGGCGGCGACAATGTTAAAGACAAGCGCCGGCTCGCAGGCGGCGTATGACCGCGCGAAATATAATTATGACGACGCGGCGCTCAAACAAAGCTGGTGTAAAATAACAAGCCCGCTTAACGGAAAAGTTTTATACCGTTATATGCGCGAAGGCGAGCTGGCGCAGTCTGGCAAAAAAATTTTTACCGTGTCTGATTTGAGCGAAGTTGAAGTCTGGGTTTTTGTCCCGCATGACACTCTGGCTTCTTTAAAAACGGGCGAAAAATTAACCGGTCTTATTCCCGAGACCGGCCAGGCTTTTGACGGCCGCATTTCCGTCATTAACGACACGGCGGAGTTTACGCCCAAAAACGTGCAGACGAGGAGCGAGAGAACGCGTCTTGTCTACGGCATAAAAACGAAATTCAAAAATGACGCGCGGCTCAGTTTAAAGCCGGGCATGACGCTGGAAATTAATCTCCAAAAATGAACAATGTTACCGTTACAGCCGTCGTCAAACACATGAAAAAAACGCCGGCTTTAAGCGGCGTAAGTATGACGTTCGGCGGCGGCGTTATAAACGGCATTGTGGGCCCTAACGGCGCGGGCAAAACTACTTTGCTGCGCTGCATGGCTAATCTGCTGACGCCTGAGAGCGGGACAATCGCGTTTGAAACCGGCGGGCAAAAGCTTACGCCCGCGCAAGCCAAAAAATTTATAGCTTATTTCCCGCAGGAGCCTAGTCTTTATCCTGATTTAAGCTGCGCGGAGCATATGCAGTTTTTCCGCGCTTTATATTCGCTTAACGCCGCGGATTTTAAAAAACGCTCCGACGGACTTTTTGCGGCCACGGGCATGGGCCGGTTCCGCGCCCGCAAAGCCGGCGCTCTTTCCGGCGGAATGTATAAAAAACTCGGGCTCATGTGCGTGCTTTTAAATAACCCAGAATTTTTATTTCTTGACGAGCCGACCATAGGCGTAGACCCCGTCAGCCGGCGCGAACTTTGGGAGCTTATACACAGATTTTCCGCAGGCGGCATGAACGTAGTTATGAGCACGTCTTATATGGACGAAGCTCTGCGCTGCGGCCGCGTTTTTGTGCTTAACTCCGGCAGACTTATAGCCGCCGGCGCGCCGCATAAAATTATGGAAGATTTTAAACTCAAAAAATTTGAGGATATTTTTTTAAAATGAGTTCAAAAGAAATTATACGCGTTGAAAATCTTACCGTCGCTTTCGGCTCTTTTAAAGCGGTGGACGGCATTTCTTTTGACGTAAAACGCGGAGAAATTTTCGGCTTCCTGGGCGCCAACGGCGCGGGCAAAACCACGACGATACGCACAATCTGCGGGCTGCTCAATCCGTCCTCGGGCAAAGTTTTTGTGGACGGCAAAGACGTATCTTCGGACACTACCGCGTTAAAACCGCATATAGGCTACATGTCCCAGAAATTTACGCTTTATAAAGATTTGACCATAAAAGAAAACATGGAATTTGCCGGCGCGCTTTATAATATGAAAGCGGCGGACATAAAAAAGAAAATAAAAGTTTTAGCGGATTTTATAAAACTTGAATTTGACGAAAATAGTATTGTGGCGGATTTGCCGGGCGGCGTCAAACAAATGGTTTCTCTGTGCGCCACGCTGCTGCACGAGCCGGACCTTGTTTTTCTTGACGAGCCTACGGCGGGAGTTTCGCCCCAGACGCGGGCTGATTTCTGGGGGCTCATTAAAGACCTGTCCGGCCGCGGCACGACGGTGTTTGTTACCACTCATTACATGGACGAAGCCTCTTACTGCGGCAGGATTGTTTTGATGTCCGCCGGAAAAATAGTCGCCGTGGGCACGCCGGAAGAGCTGGTTGAGAACAATTTCCCGAAACCTTTTGCGGAGCTTGTTTTTAAAGACGCCCGCGCGGTTGAAAAAATAAAAACCGAAATTAACGCGTCCGTTTTTGCGCGCGCGGAAAATTACGGCGCCGGTCTGCGCGCGGAAATTATTGACAACGGGCGGTTTAAAATTTTTTCCGCCGACAATAAAAATATTTTTGAAATCAAAACTTCCGCGCCGACGCTGGAAGACGTGTTTTTAAAACTGGTGAGCTGATTATGAAACAGTTTTTAACAAACGTTTACGCCGTAGCGCTTAAAGAATATAAACATATAGTAAGAGACCCGTTTACTCTTGCCGTCGCGCTTGTCATGCCTTTGGTCTTCGTGTTCTGTTTCGGGTTTATTATTGATCTGGATTACAAACATATAAAAATTACGGTGCGCGATAATGACCAGAGCGCGGAGTCCCGCCGTTTTCTCTACATGCTTAGCGCGGGCGGTTATTTTGATTTGACGCCGGTCCACTCGCCGCTTGCCGCGGATGAAGATTTATATAAAAATAAATTTCCCGGGCTCATGATAATCCAAAAAAACTTTGGCAAAAATATAAGAGCGGGGGACGTTCAAAATCCCGCCCGCGTCCAGCTCATGGCAGACGGCGCGGATAATGCCAGGGCCGGAATAATTTTAAACTATATGACGGCGGTATCGCAGGAAGCGGAAAAGATTTTCGGCTCTTCTCCGCGGTTTAATGCCGATATGGTGCGCACGCGTTTTTTATTTAACCCCGAACTTAATAACCGCTGGTTTATAGTGCCGGCGCTTTCCACAATTATAATTGCGCTGCTTTCAATTTTGCTTACGGCGCTGACGGTGGCTAAAGAGTGGGAAAACGGGTCAATGGAACTTTTGCTTTCCACGCCCGTGCGCCCTTATGAAATTGTGGCGGGCAAGCTGGCGCCTTATTTCGGCTTAAGTTTTTTTAATATACTTTTAATTTTTATTCTGGCGGTTTTGGTTTTTAAAATACCTTTTAACGGCAGTTTTATTTTGTATCTGTCCGCCTGCGTTATTTTTATAATCGGCGCGCTCGCGCTGGGCATTTTGATTTCAATTATTACGCGCTCCCAGACGGCGGCGATACAGTTTGCTTTTGCCATAGGCATGCTGCCGGGTTTTGTATTTTCAGGCTTTATTTTTCCCATTGAGAATATGCCGGCGTTTTTCCGCGGACTTACTTTCATTTTCCCGCAGCGCTGGTTTTTGACGATAAGCAGAAGTTTATTTTTGAGCGACGCGAGTTTTTCCGCTCTGGCCGTGCCTTTTATATGCCTGACAATATTTTCATGCGTAATGGTGCTTCTCAGCGTTAAAAAATTTAAAAAGGACGTGGAACCGTGAAACGGCGCGTAATGCTGGGTTTTATAAAAAAAGAATTTAAACAAATCACGCGGGACCCGAAGATGATTATGGCAATCTTCTTTGTGCCGGTCATGCAGAGCGTGCTTTTCGGGCTTGCGCTGACAAGCGAAGTTAAAAATATACAATTTGCCGTCGTAGGTAAACCCACAGAAATGTCCCGCCGCATACAAACCCGCGCCGAGGCTTCTGGCTGGTTTAAAAACGTGGACGCCGGAGGGCAGAATATTTTAAATCCGGCGGACCTGCTTATCAGCCGCAAAGCCGAAGCGGTTTTGGTTATGCCGGACGTCGGGGCCGAAGTCGCGCTGGAACGCGGCGACAAGCCTTTCCAGCTTCTTATAAACGCGACAAACGCCGTGCGCGCGCAGCAGGTGGACGGTTATATAAAAAGTATTTTATTTAAAGTCGCGGCGGAAAAATATCCGGCGGCGGCGCAGGGCGGAATAATACAAATTGACACGCGCGTTATGTTTAACCATTATATGAGAACGCCGTATTTTATGATACCCGCGCTTATGGCCATGAGCAGTTTTATAGTTCTCATGCTAGTGGCCGGCATGGCCCTGGCTAAAGAAAAAGAAGCGGGGACTATGGAAAAATTAATTTCCTCGCCCGCCACGTCCGTTGAAATCATACTGGGCAAAACCATACCTTATTTTTTTATAGGGCTTATGGTGGTAAGTTTTATTTTTATTCTCGGCGTTTTTGCGTTCGGCGTGCCCGTGCGCGGATATATCTGGCAGATTTTTCTGACGGCGTGCTTGTTTGCGCTGGCCGCGCTTTCCGCGGCGGTGTTTATTTCAACTTTCGCGTCAAACCAGCAGTCCGCCATGATGGGCGGTTTTTTATATACGCTGCCAGTGATTTTGCTTTCCGGCGTTTTTTATCCGGTTGAAAATATACCTGCTTATGCGCATTGGCTGTGCTACCTTAACCCGCTTATGTACAGCGTTACGAATTTCAGAAATATTATGCTTAAGGGCGGGGATTCGGCGCTTTTTTGGCAGTACAGCGGGATGCTGTTTGTCGTTGCGGTAACCATGGCGGTAATCGGCTATAAAAATTTTAAATCTAAATTGAATTAAGAGGAGTGATTTTTCTAAAAAATCACACATTATTTCACGACGCCTTTGGCTGGGTGCTTCGCAGTCGTTTGCTGTTTCGCTCCCTGCGTTCGCATTGGCTGTTTGATGAAAAATTTCTTCGGTATTTGGGTAAATTTCAATTTTTTTCGGGCTAACGTACCGTTTCGTCGCTTGCGCTCCTCAACTTCTCAGTACG
>JAIRUU010000079.1 GCA_031254225.1 Candidatus Elusimicrobium euhamitermitis | reverse complement strand
ACAGAACCCTCACCCGCCGACGCTGCGCTACGCGCGGCAGGCCCCCGCCCTCTCAGGGAGAGGAAATTTTATTTTATTCTTCATACCAGTTGATATTTCTCGTTGCGTACATTACCGCGCCTAAGCCCGCGAACAAACCGAGCGCGCCGAACAGGAAAGAAAAATCCTGCAGCTGCAAAAGCACGTAAAGATATACGTATAAAACCGTAAACGCCGCCGCCGGCGCAAGCAGATATTTCGCGCCGGGCTGTTTTATAATGCCGTATCTTATGTAACAGCTTATCATTATGACTACGGCCGCCGCGGCTATAAAATACGCAAGGCCGAAACTGATAAATTCAGACAAAGAAATCAGCAGCAGGTAAAACACAGCCATGGCGAGGCCGACCAAAATATACTGGAACGGGTGAATGGGATTTTTGCCGGCGATTTCAAACACAAAACACGCCAGGAAAGTCAGCGCCAAAAATAAAATTCCGTACTTTGCCGCGCGCAGACCGTTGCGGTAATTGTCCACCGGCGTGGAAAGTTTTACGCCGAAAACGGACTGCGTGACGTCAAGTTTCTCAAAGCTCTGCGGCACGCCGCTGGCCAGATACGAAATATCCCAGTCCGCCTTAAAACCTTTGGAAGAAATTTCTTTTGCGCTGGGCAAAAAGCTGTTGAAAAACAGCGGGTCCGGCCAGGAGGATTTGACGGAAAATTTATTCTGCCGCGCCGTGGGCACAAAGTTTAAACTGCCGCTGCCGCGCAGAGAAAATTTGATTTCAAAATTTCCGCTTTTATTTCTAAAATCCACCGGCGCGGAAATAGCTTTTATGGAATTACTGGAACTGTAAGCCCTTACCGCGTAATCCTCGGAATAATAACTGTCCATCTTTTTGACCTGCGGCAGATCAACGTTTGACTTATAATCTTCGTCGCGGCCGAGCGTGCCCGAATAACCGACGGTCGCGTTGCCCGCGTAAGGCGCAAAGTCCAGAGCCGCGCCGTTAAAATTGCCTTCCGGCATTTTGGCTATGCCTTTTAAATCCGTAAGCTCAATCGTCAGAAAAGCAGAGCCGTATCTCAGGCCGATGTTGGCGGGCGCGTCCTGCGGCGTAAAATTTCCTCTCACGGCAAAGTCCGCCGTGTAAACCGGCATTTCAAAAATGCCGATGTAGCGTATCTGCGGCGTCATTTCAACGTTCGCGTTTAAATCTCTCGGCGAGAATTTATAAACGCCTTCAACGGTATTTGTTATTTTTTTGCCGTTTTTATCTTCGCTAAGCACGTTATAAGAATAAGGAACGTTTACAAAAGGCGCAGCTACCAGCTGGTCCGCGCCCCAGGAGCTGGAAATTGTCCGCAGGGCTTCCTGTTTATAATTGCTTCTTTCGCTCATCAGACTTTTGACAAAAGCCAGCGGTATGAGCATGAGCAGCAAGAGCACCCCTATGACGACGGCCTTTAACAAAACTTTGAAGTTCATTTTTTTTGACATAACATTCCTCTATTTTTTGAATATAAAATACGCAGCCAGCACAAGACACATAAAACCCGCGAAATGATTCCACGCAAATTTTTCCCTGAAATATAACGAAGAAAAAATTACAAACACCGTCAGCGTAACTATTTCCTGTATGGTTTTAAGCTGCGTGACGGTAAAATACTGCGAGCCTATGCGGTTTGCCGGCACCTGAAAACAGTATTCCACAAAAGCTATGAGCCAGCTTACCGTTATAACCAGCCACAGGGCTTTGTCTTTGAATTTCAAATGCCCGTACCATGCCGCAAGCATGAAAGTGTTTGACACCGTAAGAAGAGCTATTGTTCTTATCATATTCCGCAATAAAAAATTTTTTCAAACGTTATATTTATAATTATATAAAATTGGTAAAATATTAATATGAAAAAATTCTTTTTCTTTGGGTTAGTTTTGTTTGCAGGGTTAGTGTTTGCGCAGGAAAACGTAGTGCAAAATATTCCGGTTTATTCTTTAGATAAGTGCATAGAAACGGCGCTGGCCAATAACCCAAATTTGGGCGCGGCCCAGAGCAATCTTTTGGGCGCGCAAGCAAGAGTGTGGGAAAGCGCGGCCCCGTTCTGGCCGACGATAAGCGCGTCCGGCTCCTACGGCAGGAGCATGCAGGAAGGCGTTATAACGCCGGACTTTTTTAATTATTCCAACTCCGCCCGCGCTGGCCTTTCCGCCAACTGGAGCATTTTCACTTTCGGGCAGGATTACTTTAATTTCAAAGCGCAGAAATATAATTACACAAGCGCGGGTTTTGATTATAAAAACACGGTAAATACTACTGTTTATAATGTAAAATTGGCTTTTTATAATTTGATTTACGCTATCAGAAGCGTGGATGTTTTTCAGACTTCCGTGGAGCAGTTCCAGTCACAGCTGGCCAGCGCGCAGAGTTTTTATAAAGTGGGCATACGCTCAAAAATTGACGTTACCAACGCCGAAGTTAACCTCAATACCGCCAAACTTAATTTAATAACCGCAAGAAACAATGTTACCGTAGCTTACGCGACTCTTAACAATCTTATGGGGTTAACCAACCCTGGAAGTTATAAGATTGACGATACTCTTACCTTTGAAGCGTTTGATATAACCATGGACGCCGCCCTGAGCGAGGCCTATCAGAACAGGCCGGACTATCTGTCCGCGCAGGCCAGAACGGCAGGCGCGCGTTATTCGCTTAACGCGCAGAAATCAAATTATCTTCCCAATATAGGCGTAAGCGCGTCTTACGGTTTAAACGGCGGCAACAGTCTTAATCTGCAAAACGGCTCCGTCGGCGTAAACGCGAGCTGGACTTTGTTTGACGGGCTAAGCACCGAGATGAGGTATAAAGAAGCTAAAGCCGGTTACCGGTCTTACCAATATCTGGAAGAGGCTGCGCGGCAGAGTATAGTGATGGACGTTACGCAGGCGTATTCCACTCTGCAGCAGTCCGGCGAGGCCGTTCCGGTGGCCGAACTTAACGTGACAAAAGCCAGAGAAAATCTGGACCTTGCCCTGGGCCGCTACAAAGTCGGCATAGGCAGCAGTCTTGAAGTGACGGACGCGGAAAGTTCTTTCAGTTCCGCCAAACTGCAGTACGCGCAGGCTCTGACTAATTACAGAATAGCCCAAGCCGCGCTTTTAAAAGCAATGGGGACAAAATAATATGAAATTTTTTTTATGGCTTAAAAATTTAAGCTGGTTCAAAAAAGGGTTGATTCTTCTTCCTTTTATTTTAATAGCGGCATATTTTTTTATGACGAGGGGCAGCGGCAAAATTTATTATGAAACCGCGCCTTTGACGAAAGGCGTCATACAGGACGTAGTGCAGGCCAGCGGCACCATTAACCCCGTCGCGCAGACGCAGGTGGGCACGCAGGTTTCCGGCACAATATATAAGATGTACGTTGATTTTAACTCTCCCGTCAAAAAAGGTCAGCTGCTGGCGGAGATTGACCCCGCGTCATTCCAGCAGGCCGTATTGCAGCAGCAGGCCGCGCTTATGAAAGTGCAGAGCCAGCTCGCCAACTCGGAGCGCACGTATAAAAGATATAAAGAATTATACGCGGAAAACTTTGTGGCCAGGAGCGATTTGGATTCGGCGGAGACGACATATCTTACGGACAAGGCCAGCGCGGTGCAGGCTCAGGCCGCGCTTGACAACGCCAAAACTAATTTGAGTTATACAAAAATAGTCTCTCCGGTGGACGGCATTGTTATTACCCGCGCGGTTGATTTGGGGCAGACCGTGGCCGCCAGTTTTAATACGCCGACATTATTTTTGGTTGCGCAGGATTTGACAAAAATGCAGATTGAGGTCTCTGTCAGCGAAGCGGATATTATCAAAGTGCATGAAGGTCAGAGCGTTCTTTTTACCATAGACGGTTACCCGAATACAAATTTTAACGGCGTTGTTAACCAGGTGCGCCTGTCCCCGCAGACCGTGCAGGGCATGGTGGCTTACACCGTTGTAATTCTGGTTGACAACCAGGACCAGAAATTAAAGCCAGGCATGACGGCGAACGTAACCATTATCACGCAGAAAAAAGAAAACGTTCTCCTTGCGCCAAACGCCGCGCTGCGTTATACGCCCAAAAGTTCCACGGAAAAATATAAAAGCCGCGGCATATGGATTTTGCAAAACGGCGTTCCGACGCGCATTGATATAAAGACCGGCATACAGGATGATAAAAATACGGAAATTACGTCCGGCGGCGTTAAAGAAGGGGACGCTGCCATAACGTCCGAAAGCACTACCGTTCAGAAGAAGAGCAGCCTTTTAGGAACGCCGGGACGCCCTCAGAGAAGAGGATAAAAAGTGGAACTTATAGAGATTAAAAATCTGAGCAAGGTTTATTCTCTGGGCGAGGTGGAAGTGCACGCGCTGAGAGACGTTTCGCTCACAATCAAATCCGGCGAGTTTGTGGCTATCATGGGCCCAAGCGGCAGCGGCAAGAGCACGTGCATGAATATTTTGGGCTGTCTTGATAAGCCGACGTCCGGCTCTTACCATCTGGACGGCATAGACATAATAGCCAAAAACCTGCCTGACCTTGCGGCCGTAAGAAACCAGAAAATCGGTTTTGTGTTCCAGGGTTTTAACCTGCTTTCCCGCACCACGGCGCTTGAAAACGTTGAGCTGCCCATGGTTTACAATAAAGTTCCGCAGGAGCATATGCACGAGCGCGGGCTGGCGGCGTTAAAACAGGTGGGTCTTTCCGAACGTTCCGGCCACGTGCCAAGCCAGCTTTCCGGCGGCCAGCAGCAGAGGGTGGCAATAGCCCGCGCGCTTGTTAACGACGCGCCGATTATTTTTGCGGACGAGCCGACGGGCAACCTTGACACCAAAACCAGCCATGAAGTCATGTCCTTATTCTCCCGCTTAAACAGCGATTTTCAAAAAACCGTAATAGTGATAACGCACGAGGAAGACATAGCGGCGTACGCCAAGCGCGTGGTACGTTTCTTAGACGGCAGGATTGTGGAAGATAAGATACAGACGCCTAAGATGCCGGAGGCGGAACATGCTTAATTTCACGGTTTTCTATACCGTAATAAGAATAGCGTTAAAAGCTATCTGGGCCAATAAAATGCGCTCAAGCCTGACAAGCCTGGGCATAATTATAGGCGTCGCGGCGGTTATAGCCATGACGGCCATAGGCACGGGCGCCAGCGCGGATATTTCGGACAGAATAGCGACAATGGGCACAAACACTTTAAACCTGCAGGCGGGCCGCGCGTCCGGCGGCGGTTTCAGCTTTGCGGCGCAGAGCGTGAGATATCTTACGTCAGACGACGCGGACGCCATACGCAAAGAAATTAAAACCGCCAACGCGGTATACGCCAGCGTCGTTGCAGGCGGCAAAAACGCGGTTTACGGCGGCCGCGGCACAGTAGCGCGCGTTATGGGGACTACGAACGATTTATTTAAAGTGCAGCCGTGGAAAATTGCTTTTGGCAGGCTCTTTACGCCGGCGGAAGAACGTTCCGCCGCTATGGTCTGTATTCTCGGCTATCAGACTGCCATAGAAATGTTTGCCGACCTTAATCCCATTGACGAAGATATAAGAATTGACGGGCAGCTTTATAAAGTTGTCGGCCTCATGGGGCAGGTGGGGGACAGCGCCTGGGGTTTTGACCCTGACAACGGCATTATAATCCCGCTTACAACCATGCAAAATAAAATGGGCGCGCGGGCGGACAGGCCGAAATATGTGTCCACAATAACGATACAGGCGGCGAGTTTTGACGTGGTTAACCAGACCCAGGACGAAGTTTTAAAACTTATGCGCCAGCGCCACAGACTGCAGCCCAACCAGGAAGATGATTTTTATATACAAAATCTTGCCCAGATGCTTAACACCATGCAGGGCATAGCGACCACGATGAGCCTGCTGCTCGGCGCGATAGCGTCAATATCTCTGCTCGTCGGCGGCATAGGCATTATGAACATTATGTTGGTGTCCGTGACGGAAAGGACAAGGGAAATAGGCATACGCATGGCCATAGGCGCGAGCCTCTGGGATATAAGACTGCAGTTTTTGACCGAGGCCGTGATTCTTTCGCTGCTCGGCGGCGTGGTGGGTATTTTGATGGGCGTGGGGATAGCCAAAGGCATAGAAACTTTCGGCAATCTGCGCGTTGTGATTACGGTGTCTTCAATTCTGCTTTCGTTTTTTGTATCCGCTTTCATCGGCGTATGTTTCGGCTTCTTCCCGGCTTTCAAAGCCAGCAAGCTGAACCCGATAGACGCGCTGAGGTATGAATAATTAATTTCGGTTGCCAAAAGCCGGCCTTAACGGTATAGTATGGAAACAATAAAAATATTATTCAACAATATATTTGATTTTTTTGATCCCGAAAGGTATAGTTTTTTATTCTTTAAATATAAACCTTTGCATATAATTATTATTATAGCCGCTGTTTTTTTTGTATATTCGTTCCGCGTTACGGACTCCGTTTACTCGGCCGATACTTCAAAAGGTTTTATCCACGCTCTTTTGGACAATCCTGTTGTTTACCTGCCTAATTATTTGACGCATGAATTTGCGCACAGCGTGGTTGGCAACTTAGCTTATATGCTGCTGCCCGTGCCGGAATCTTGTAACGGCGATAGCGGCATGTGTTTGGCCAAATGGATTGGGGTTGCGGCAGGCAACGGGGTGGAAACCCTGGTCCCCTTAATTTTATTTTTTCTTGCGCTGCGTTTAAAAGGCGGCGGGCTGGTAACCCCGCCTTTGCTCTATTGGATAAGCACGACTATTTACGGCGCCGCCAGATACGCGTCCGACGCGCGCGCAAAGGCCATGGCTCTTACAAGTTCGGATTTTATTACCAATTTTAAACCGGGCGAGGCAAACGGGGACTGGTATTATATACTAAAGCCGCTGGGTCTTTTGGAATATGACGTTATTATAGGTAAAATTTTATTTCTGCTCGCCGCGTTTTGTTTTGTCATTGCGATATTTTCCGCGTATTATTATTTTACGCACATGGAGGAAATTACAAAACGCGGAATTGCTGGCAAAGATTGGAATAAAGAAGAGCGCAAAAAGCAAGCGGAAACGACGTTTGACAATATCTATCAAGGCTCTCAGTCCGGACAAACCGTTAAACAAGAAGTATCCGAAACGGATATTGAAGGTAAAATGCCGCGGCTTTAACCCGCGGGCCGCGGGGCGGCTGCAGGTAATTTATGGTTTTTAATAATGAATTTTTTCACTTTGCTTCTTCCCCCAAAAGCCTGCATTGCATTTGTATAGGCAACATTATATATTTTAAATAATACGAAATCAATTTTTACGCGGGAAGCGCGGTGATATTAAAACAATTCCGCAAAAATTGTATAATATATTAAATTTAACACAGAGGTCTGAGATAATGTACAACTTAATTCTTGCAGTTCACTTTACCGCGTGCGTATTGTTAATTTTGTCAGTTTTGATGCAGAGCGGCAAAGGCAGCGCGGCCGGGATTTTCGGCGGCGCGGGCAGCGCGGAAAATATTTTTTCCGGCCCCACGGCGTTTAATTTCCTTAACAGGTTTACCACCGCTGTGGCAATAATAATTTTCTGCACTTCAATTACGCTTACCGTAATTACCGCCAACCGCGGCATGACCTCGGTTGTGGATAATGTTAACGTCTCAATGCCGGCTAAAACCAACACAAGCGGCAAATAATTTTAAAAACCCTGTTTTTTTCCGCAGGGTTTTATTTATTAGGGGATTATATGGACACCAAACAGTTGACGCGGATTGCCGCCTGGCTTAAAGAAACGGATATCGTTGATTTTACCTATAAAAAAGACGGGGCGGACATAGAAATAAAAACGGCGGACGCGGCGGCGCAGGCGTCGGAATTTGACTGTAATTTAATCCCCGTAACCTCCCCTGCCGTCGGCGTTTACCGCGCGGCGGAAAAGGGGGAAAGCAATAATTTAAAAGAAGGTATGCAGGTTGAAGAAGGCGCGGCGCTGGGCATAATAGAAACGGCTTCCAAAAAAGTGGAAGTCAAATCCCCCGCCAAAGGAATTTTAAGGGTTATTTCCATAGAAGAGGCTAAGCCGGTTGAATACGGCCAGCCTTTATTTTTTATTGAGGCATAACGTCCAATGAAAAAATTTAACAAAGTTCTCATTGCCAACCGAGGGGAAATAGCCGTAAGAATTTGCAGGACGCTGGCAGAAATGGGCATAAAATCCGTCGCGGTTTATTCGGAGGCGGACAGGAGTTCGCTCCACGTCCGCGCGGCGGATGAAGCGGTGTGCATAGGCCCCGCCCCGTCCAGAGAAAGTTATTTAAATATTGACGCTATAGTAACCGCAGCCAAAGTCACGGGCGCGGACGCAGTGCATCCGGGCTACGGCTTTCTGTCGGAAAACCCTAAATTTTCGGACGCGGTTAGCAAAGCGGGCATTGTTTTTATAGGCCCCGCGCCGCAGGCTATTGAGGCGCTTGGCGTAAAAAGCGCGGCGCGCGAAATAGCGGTA
>JAIRUU010000090.1 GCA_031254225.1 Candidatus Elusimicrobium euhamitermitis | reverse complement strand
GCGCGCTCGGCCTCAATCCTGGAAGTCCGCGCGAAGATACTACGCATTGGAAAACTATTATAGGCAGCGGCGCGCAGTTTACAAATAATTCGGCCACGGGCAGCGGTTACCCTGCCGGCGGCGCTATTATAAACGAAAGCGTTTATTTGGAACTGGGTCAGGATTCTTATTTTTATAATAACAGCGCAAGCTGGTACGGCGGCGCGATAGCCGCGCATATCACGGTAACAGGGTGGCAGCCCGTCACCGTAATAGGCGCGGGCGCGACGTTTTTAAATAATACCGCCGGCGCAAACCAGGGCGGCGCTATTTACAACGAAAACGGAATCCTGACGCTGTACGGGGCGGCCGGCAAAACGAATTTATTTCAGGGCAACACCGCCAATTACGGCGGAGCTATACTTCTTCAAACCACAAACGCCGCGACGCCTTCGTCCGCCTTCATCGGTGAGGGAACGACGTTTAAGAATAATACCGCGTCCTCGCTGGGCGGCGCGGTTTTCAACTGGAACAGTACGCTGACGTTAAACACGGCCGCAGGACAGACGACATTATTCACGGGCAATACCGCCGCGGGCGCGCCGAACGATATAGCCTTATGGCACCAGAATTACGCGCCCGTTCTTAATATAACAGGCGCGGGCGGCACCGTTGAATTTGACGGCGGCATAAACAGCAACGACAACACCGCGGCGATAAATAAAACTTCGTCGGGCGAGATGATTTTGGGGGCCTCTTCTGTCAACAATAATTATCTGGGGGCTTTTACGCAAAACGCGGGCTTAACGTCTGTTTACTCAACCAACTTTTTTTCCGGCACGGATAATATTATAGGCTCCGCTTTACATTTTTACACGTCCAATACCGCCAACGTTTTAAACGTGACAAACGGCTCTGTGGACTTAACAAGCGCAGCGGCCGGCTCATACAACACGCTGACCGCAAACACGTGGAACGCCAGCGGCGCGAAGCTCTACATTAACACTTATCTTGACGGCAACGGGACGAGCACGGACAAGCTTGTCGTTAACGGCGGGCCAGCCGCGGGCAATACTACGTTATATGTTACCCAAACGGGTACCGACAACGCGTCCACGCCGGACGGCTCAGACGGAATTTTGGTGGTTGACGTTACTGACGCGACGTCAAAAACAGCTACGTTTGCCCTTGCGGGCGGCGTGGTGGATACCGGCGCTTTGGAATATTACCTTAACCACGCTTCCGACCAGAACTGGTATCTTAAAACCGACGGCGCGCTGACAAACACCGCCGACACCGTCGCCAACATGCCGGCCCTGCACCTGACGCTTGTTAAAACGGCAATGACCGAACTGCGCCGCCGCATGGGAGATTTATATTTGGACGATACCGGCTGCCGGCCAGACAATGTCTGGGCGCGCGTGTACGGCAGGCGTTTAAACGTGGACGAAAAAATTGAAGCCGATATGACGCTCTTCGGCGCGCAGGCGGGCGTTGACAGGCGCGTGTTTTCAGGCGGCTCAAGCCGCATGTACGCGGGCATTATGGGCGGGTACGAGTACACGGGCGACATAAAAATTAAACAGTCAAACGGCTTTGACGGCACTGGCACGGGCGTGACGCCCAGCGCGGGCGTTTACGGCGTTTGGTTTAACGACGCGGGCTGGTTTGCGGATTTGACCGCGCAGTATTTTTGGGCGCAGATGAAAATGAAAAATATTTCCGCGGCCGAACAGATTATAAATTACGACGCGGACAGAAATTTCTGGGCGGCGGGGCTTGAGGGCGGCAAATCAATTCCCGTTTCGCGGACCGTCGTGCTCACGCCTAAGGCGCAGGTTTTATTTGCAAACGGCGCGTCCGCAAACCATGCCACTAATATGGCGGACAACGTCTATTACGGCGGCACGCAGAGCCTGACCGCCGCGCTTCGGCTGCAGGCCGCGTATCTGGCGCACGGGGTTAATTCCCGCTGGCAGCCTTTTGCGGAGCTTGGCGCATATAACGAATTTATGGGCAAGACTGATATTAATTTTGCGGGCGTCGCAATGAAGTCCGACGCGGGCGGGGCGGGGTTTGAGGCGTCGCTCGGCACTAATTTACGTCTGGGCAAAGATTCTTATTTGTTCGGAGACGTGTCTTTTGAAAAAGGCTCGGGGTACCGGGCCTTTGCCGCAAACCTGGGCTTAAGGCTCGGTTTCGGCGCGAAGAATTGCGGCAAGTGCCGCGACGGATGGAAAGACGACTGCCCCGTTAAACAAAAACAGGAAACCGCGCCCGTTCAGAATATTGTTCCCGTTACGCCCGCCGTAGTGAACACCGCGCCCGAGGCGGAAGCCGCGCCGACAGCAGGTCCGGCCGCGCAGGCGCAACAGCCCGCGCAGCCTGTTCCCCCTCAGATGCCGACGATATATTTCGGTTTCGGAAAATATAATCTGACCGAACGGGCAAAAAACAGTATTGACGGCGCGGCGGATTTAATAAACCGCTCCGGCATGAAATTTGAAGTGCGCGGGTATACGGATAAAATAAGTTCCAACGGCTTTAACCAAGATTTATCCGAAAAACGCGCCGAGGCAGTGTATGACAGGCTCATAATGTCAGGCGTTCCGGAATCTTCCCTGACCTACGCGGGCTTCGGAAAAGCGGACCCTGTTGACGCGGACGACACCGTTGCCGCTAACGCCAGAAACCGCCGCGCGGAAATAGTTCCGGTTCCGTAACAAATAATTAAGACAGCATTAAAAAATCCCCGTGTGAAAACGCGGGGATTTTTCGTTTGCGGCGTAGCGGGCCTTATCCGGCAATATAGGCATAGGGTTTTTAAGGTTTGGCCGGCGGGCGCCGCGGATAGGCCCTTTACAAAAACGTATTTCCCATTATACTTATCATAATGGAGGAAATATGAGAAGACTTCTTGTTTTACCCGCGTTTATTTTGTTATCCGCGCCGGCCTTATTTGCCGCAAAAGAACTGCCGAGCGTTTACCTGGAAATGAAATATTCTTATACCCTCAACCTACAAAGCCCGGACGAAAAAATAGGCTGGAAGCATTTGGGTTTTGTTTCCAAACCGGCCCTGCTGCTTGACCACCATGGTTACGCGCTGGCAAAAACCGCGGATTACGAAGGCGTTTTGCAGTCTTACGCGCAGCACCAAAAAGACGCGGCCGAGCATAAAATTGCAAGCGTGGGAAATAAGATTATACTTCTCATGCCCGACGAATTGCATTATCATTATTTTATTACCGACGAAAAGTGCATAAAGATAGACAGCGATTTTTGCATCTTTAAAGCTAATTTGCCGGAGGAAACTTCAGAGAACGCCAAAATTCTGGGTTACCAGAAAATATTTACCGACAAAAAAGACGCCGGCGTGTTTAAACACGCTTTTCAGTATAATCCTAAAGACGACCCGAAAATGGACAGGCTGAAAAACGATATAAATAATTATTTTATAGAAACCACGGGCACGGCGTACGCGGCCGCGCCGTCCGCGCAAAACATAGCGGAAAAAATTAACGCAAAAAACACCGCGGAAAATAATAAGAACGCCGTTGCCGCGGTTGAGAAAACCGCGGAAACCGCGGGCTTTAAAAAATGAGTAGCAGGCCGCGCTGATTTAAAAAAAATCTCCCCGCCTCACGGCGGGGAGATTTTTACGGTAAAAAACATCAAAGTCCGCCCCCGAGGCCGGCAGCGGCAAATTAGCATAGATGCGATAAAGAATTCCCCCTTTTAGGGGGAAACCCCCGAAGGGGAAAGGGGTAAATGGACGTTATAAAATGCCGTTTAATATTACCTCTTAAACAAAAGTCTTACGGCGCATATTTGTGTATATTTACCCCCCGCCTACGCTGCGCTACGGCGCGGCAGGCCTACCTCCTTCGGGGACTTCCCCTAAAAGGGGAAGTTATGAATTTATTTTATCTATGCCGTTTTTACATTGACAAAACCCCTTTACATTTTTATATTTAGTGTTATAATAATAGAAAGGCGCAAATACGGAGGAAATATGAAAAAGCTTCTTGTTTTATCTGCCGTTTTCCTGTTGCCCGCGGCTGCGGCGCTCGCCCAGCCGTACACCACCATATCATACCGGTACACAGGCTCGTCACATGTTGTAAATGAGCCAGGGTACGGCAAACTGGTTTACCGCAACGGGTCGGGCGAGATTTCCATGCCGGCCCTTCTGTTCAGCGTAGAAAGCAGCGACGGGCTTTTTTTAGTCAGAACAGAAGCCCTTAAAAATTTTAAAGACGGATTTGAAAAAGACGCGCTGGATTATAACGCGGGCAAAGCGGATTACGTTTCTGACCGTTACACTCTTAACCTGAACGATTTGAAAACTTATTACGCGGATATGGCCGGCTTGCAGGTTACGGAAATAGGCGAGGGCTTCTCGGTTTTCCGCGTTCCGTTCAGACAAGCGACGGCGGAAAAAGCCAAAAACCTAACCTACCCAAAGATATTTGCAAAAGACAAAGCACAGTTTGAAAAAACCTTTAACTATAAAATGGGCAGCGGCTACGCTTTGCAAAAAAGCCTGCTGGGTTATTCTGACACGGCGCTTGGCTACGTTATACAGGGGCAGCCTAAAGGCGAAACAAAATACGCTCTTAACGCCTATACTTTCATTACGGACGATTATAACAGAAACCGGATGCCGGCCCTTATGCTGGACAAAAACGGCACATTTCTTTTCATTAAAAAAGATTATGACCAGCTGATAAAAAACGTTAACTATTGGGCTGTCATTAACCTTGACATGCTGCAGACGCACTACTCCATCAACGCGTCCGAAAAAATGGCCGACGACGGAAGATATTATATTTTAAAAACCGGCTTCAAACCCGAAACGCTGAAAAAAGCAAATGACCTTGACATACCGAGAATATTCTCAGACGCGCAGGCTCAGGAAGTTTTTAAAACCAAATTCGGCCAGCCGCCGGACTCGGCGCTGGAAAAGTTTGTCAAAAATAATATTTCCGCTTCCGCATATATTTATTTAAAAGGAGCGCAGCAGGCCGCAACGCCGGACTTTGCCCAGGAACTCAAAAAAAGAAATACCGAGGAAAACCGCAAGAGCGTCGGCAAAAAAGTAGGAGGCATTGAAAATAAATAATCATGCGGCGCGATGATTTATAAAAAAACCTCCGCTGCAAAGCGGAGGTTTTTTACGATAAAAATATAATTTTATGAGCATTGACATATATAAGGATCGTTCCAGCCCGTTTGCGCGCCCGGACATATTACCCCTCCCGAGCCCTGACTGCCGGACGGTTGGCAACTGCAGCCGGAGTTTTGTCCGGTAGAGCCGCAGTTGTTATTTCCGCCCCCTACAACATAGTTGGTCGCGCCTTTATGGGCCAAATCACACGTACCCAAATTGTCATAAGATTTTGTTACCGAGTTTTCAATATAACACGAGCTATTCCCCTGTTGCGAAACGCAGTAAACAGTTACATTCTGCCTGGTCCCATTCTTAACCCAGCCGCATGTAACGGGACAATTTCCTGAAGAGTCCGGCGTCCCGGAAACCCATGCGCCGCTTAAATTTTTACAACAGTTGTTAGAAAAGTTTGACCTGTATGTGGCCGACAAGGGACAACATGTAGCCGCCTCGTTAGTTATGCCTGGCGAAGACTGGGCGCACCTGCATTCATTATAAGAAGCGTAAGCGTATATTATTGCTGTGCCGGCGGCAAGAAACAGAACCGTCGCAAGAATATATTTTATTTTTATGTTTTTCACTTAGTCCTCCTTTGCGGATATAAAACCACACTTATATTATAGACCGAAAAAAACATAATGCATAATAACTAAAAAGGCTATGTTGAGCTCTGACGTAAAATTTTTATAAAAACCATAGCAACGTTTTTGCCTGAAAAGTTGTTTTTTGGGGGAGTTCGCGCATTTTCATAAAAATTATTGTATAAAGATATGCGGAATTGTAATGTGGTTTAAACTACGCTTAACAACGGTTCCTTATAACAGATAAAACTCCGCGGGGTTACGCCCCGGGTTTTCCGGTTTCCGACAAAAAACCTCCTCCCGCCGTCTGGCGGGAGGAGGTTTTTGTTAATTAAAAGCTAGTTTGTCCCTGACGACGTACACTTGGCCGGATAACCTATACAGGCAAAGTCCTGCCAGCTTGGTCTTGTGCCGGACCAATAATTTATAAAATTAGAACATTCGCAGTAAGGGCTGTAAAAACCGCTTTGGATACATTTAACTTCGTCCGCGGTGGAGCCGTAAACAAGCGGCGCGCATTGTTTTCCGTTGGAACTGCCGGCGCATATGCACTCCGTGCTGTTACTGCCGAAGGCGTTGCAAACGGCGGTGATGCTGGTTATTTGTCCGTTGCTGCATATGCCGGGCGGCACGCAGCAGTCGCAGTCTTCATAATATGAGCAGCTTGAATTGACAACATAATCGGGAAGATATTCTCTGGTGTCGCATGTCGTTGTGGTTCTTATACCTTTCTGTGTTGTAATCCAATAATTTGAACACGGCGTTTTGCAGACTCCGTTAACGTTTACTTTTGTAGACGCGCAGGTAACGGCGGCCGTGCAGCCGCTGGAAGACCAAGTCGTGCCTGTGCCAGTCCATGAATACGTTGAACCTTTCACTTTTTGGCAGCAAGTGTCTTTATTATTATTTTGATAACTGTTGTTTGTAGCGTCGTTGCAGCATGTTGAGGTGTTATCAGACAGCCCGGGAGTAGTCTGATTACATCTGCAGTGTTCATATGAGGTAGCGGCAAACGCGGACGCTGTTCCTGCGGCACAAAATAAAACCGCGGCAAAAACAAAATTTATTATTATTTTATTCACAAAAATCCTCCTTAATATATATGGAATTACACTTATATTGTAAATTATAAAAAACGTAATCCATAATAACTAAAAAGGCTATGTTGAACTCAGGCGTGAAATTCTAAAAAAAATACGAGGGAGCCGTTTTCATAAAAACCCGTTTTTGCGGTTTTTCAGCGGTTTTCATATTCCGCGCAAGCGCAATAAATTTTATTTTTATATAATCTAAAATATGGTTAAAAGAATACACCCTGTTGAAAAACCGCGCGCTTACGAGCACGATTATATAACCGGCGCTATGGTTAAAATTTACAACTTTGTAAATGCAAACAAAAAAGCCGTGTTTGCCGTGATAATATTAGTTATTATAGCAGCCGCGGCCGCCGTGACTTTTGAAATTAAAAAATCACAGGCAAAAGAAAATTCCTGGAAAGAACTTGCCATGGCAGTAATGTTCGGGGACGAAAATTCCCTTGATACCGTGCCCGCCAAATATCCGGGGACGGACGCCGCTTTATACTCCCGGTATTTTAAAGCGGACGCTTTTTACGGCGCCGGTAATTTCGCAAAAAGCATACCCGTTTTTAAAGAACTTTCCGCCGCAAAAAATAAAGAACTGGCGGCGCTGGCCCAGCTCTCGCTCGCGGCCGCTTACCAGGCGGACGGAAAATTTGACGATTCCGTTAAAACCGCTTCCGACTTTCTGGCGCGCTACCCCAATAACTTTGCCCTGCCGCAGGCTTATCTGACGCTTGCGCTGAGCCAGGAGCTCGCGGGCAGAAAAGAAGCCGCGGTTGAAAATTATAAAATAATAACCGCGCGTTTTCCAAAAACTTATTTCGGCGCGTTTGCAGCCAACAAACTTAAAGATTTAGTCAAATAATTTTCCCCGCGCTCTGGCCCGCGCGGGGATTTTTTGCCTAAAATTTTACTTTTTTAAAACGGTTTTTAAGAAGTAAAATTATACTTTTTTCAAAAAAATGTATAATATATAAGTTGTACGGTTAAACATAACCGCTGCAGGTTTTCCTCTCCCTGAAAGAGAGAGGAAAAAATTAGGAGGACGGAGTACTAATGAAAAATACATCAAAGTTGTTCAAAATGCTGTTTGTTTTACTGCCGTTTATATTGGTTAACGCTGCGCAGGGTGCGGGTTTCGCTCTTTATGAATTCAGCGCGCGCGGCAACGCTATGGGCGGCTCCGTTATGGCAAATGACGCGGAACCGGCGTCCTTAGCCATGAACCCCGCTCTTCTCACGGAACTGGACGGCACGCAGCTGCAGCTGGGCGCCACGGCAGTTCTTCCGAGGGCCACCTCCACGATAATGGGTTCTTCCAAAGATTTGGAAAATAAGACTTTTATACTGCCTACTATTTTCCTCTCGCATAAAATGAGCGACAGATTCACGCTCGGCTTCGGCGCGTTTTCGCGCTTCGGCCTTGCGGGCGAATATAAAGACGCGGCCACCTGGCTGCCCGCCGGCCAGACTTATAAAGTAAGCCTTACCTCTTACTCTTTTGTGCCGACTTTGGCCTTTAAAGCCACGGACGAACTTTCCGCGTCGGCCGGCCTTGAAGTTATGTATTTAGATTTCTCGGAAAATCTTTTCTTCGGCGGCCCTAACCCTGAAATAAAAGGCACCGGCTGGTCTTTGGGCGGAAATTTCGGTTTGCTGTATAAACCCGAATGGGCGGAAAAATGGGCGCTGGGCGTCTCGTACAAAACAAAAATGAGCCAGGATTTAAACGGCAGCGTGACCTCCAACGGCAATCCCATGGTGCCCAGCGGGGACGCGCGCGGCAAAGTAACCCTGCCTGACTCAATAACCGCCGGCGTTTCCTACCGCCCGACGAAAAAATTAACACTTGAAGGCGGCATTACCGGCACGTTCTGGAGCTCTTACGACGCTTTGACGATAACATACAAAAAAATACCGGCCTCGCTGGTTGACGTCAAAGATTATACGGACGCGGCGCGCTTTAACATCGGCGGCGAATATAAACTGGACCAAAACTGGGCCGTCAGAGCAGGTTACGTCTATGACGGAAGCCCGATAAACGCCAAACACATGGACACCATTGTGCCCGTTGACAACAGAAATATTTTCAGCTTAGGCGCCGGTTACAACACAGGAGTGTGGGGCATAGACGCGTCTTATTCTTACCTGGCCGGAAGCGATTTGTCCGGCGTAATGAATACCGGCCTGCCGATAAAATACACCAACGGCACAAGCCACTTCATAGCCTTAAGCTTCAAATACGCATTTAACACCAAGTAGTTTCTCATGCATTAAAAACCCGCGTCTTGTAAACGCGGGTTTCTAAGATAAAAAAACCGGAGCGCTTTAAGCGCTCCGGTTTTTTATGCCAGTGTTCTTTGGGAGGAGGGTAATGAAGCACTGCTGCTAAAGGAAGTTAAAGGATAAGCGTAAGGAAGCGTTCTGACAAGCAAATCGCACTGATGCATAAGTTTTATGCTGCCAAAAAGTTTTGCCGGCGCAACCCCTTTGCCCGCAAGAACATTTTTTACGAAGGCAGCAAAAAAATCTATTTCTCTGACGTACTTTTCGCGTCCGCAATAATTATAAAAACCGGCCTGCGCCCACAAGAAAGCGCCGGCGCTCTGCCACCAGACGGGCGGCACGGTTTTAGCGGTGTTATAAGTTTTGCGCG
>JAIRUU010000094.1 GCA_031254225.1 Candidatus Elusimicrobium euhamitermitis | reverse complement strand
CTCGCGGACAGCGCTTACCGCTATCCGGAAAACACCGCCGCAGTCTTTGAAGGCGTAAGATACACTTATCACGAATTGCAGATTGTGACGGACAAATGCGCGGACCTTTTTTGGGCCCGCGGCGTGAGAAAGGGCGACAAAGCCGCGATAGTCCACAAAAATTCCATCTGGTTTGTAGTCGCAAATTTCGCGCTGTATAAAATAGGCGCGGTCGCCGTGCCGGTAAATTTCATGATTTCAAAGATTGACGAAATTAAATTTATTCTTGAAGACAGCGGCGCAAAAATAGTAATAACGCAAAACGAATTTCTTAAAACTTATCTGAAAACAAAAGCGGAAGTTCCGGCGCTTAAATATATTTTCTGTTCGGACCTTCCCCCGCAGGCCGACCCTGACCCGTGCGTCAAAGATTTTATAAACGAAATAAGAAAAAGCAAAGTGCAGCCGGAAATTATTGAGCCGCTTGCCAAACTTGAAGACGACGCTTTTATTTTATACACCTCCGGCACGACGGGGTACCCCAAAGGCGCTGTCATCACGCACGGCAATCTGGCTTCAAACGTTATAGCGGCGGCGCAGTCGTTTAACATAACTTCGGAAGACACTTTAATCTGCCTGCTGCCAATGTTCCACACTTTCGGCTGGACAGTGTGCGCCGTGCTGCCGCTTTACCTCGGCATGAAAACGGTAATTACCGCAAATATCACGCCGCCCGCAGGCTGGCTGCATTTGATGGGGCTTGAAAAAGTTACTATTTTTATAGCCATACCGCAGCTTTTCTCAGTCCTGGCAAAAGAGGCCAGAGGAATTAAAAGACTTTATCTGCAGTACTGGGCTTTCAGAAAAATACGTTTCTGCATTTCCGGCGCCGCGCCGCTGGGCAAAGAAGCGCAGCGACATTTTGAGAAAAACCTCGGCATCCCGCTTTTGGAAGGTTACGGGCTTACGGAATGCAGCCCCATAGTAAGCGTCAATCTTGAAAATATGGACAAAAAAGGCACGGTCGGCCCAGCGCTGCCGGGCGTAAAAATCGCTATTAAAGACGACGACGAGCAAGACCTGCAGCGCGGCGTTGAGGGCGAAATCTGCGTAAAAGGCCCCAACGTTTTTCACGCCTATTACAATAATCCCGAAGCCACGAGAGAAGCTTTCACGCATGACGGCTGGTTTAAAACCGGAGACATAGGTTTGGTGGACGAAGAGGGTTTTATTTCCATAAAAGACCGTAAGAAAGACATGATTATCATCAAAGGTTTAAAAGTTTTTTCCGCCCAGGTGGAAGCCAAAATTATGGAATTTCCCGGCCTTGGAGAATGCGCGCTTGTCGGCGTGCCCGACGGCAGGGGCGGCGAATTTATTAAACTTTACGCCGTAAAAGCCGCGGGCGCGAATTTTGACGAGGCCGCGTTCAGAAAATTTTTAAAACAAAATTTTGACAGTTACAAACGCCCGCGCGACATTGAATTTATGACGGAACTGCCCAAAAATTCCCTCCGCAAAATTTTAAAGCGCGAATTGCGCAAAGACGCCGTGGCCAAACTGGCCGCGCGCGGCGCGCGCGCGGCGGAGGACGAAATTTGATGACCGGCATTGCGGCCGCGCTGGCGGGGATTGAAAACGGCTTCTACGTCGGCGGCTGCGTGCGTGACTCTGTTTTAAAACGGCCGAGCGCGGACATTGACGTCGCGCTGCCGGTCGCAAATATTAAGGCCGAAGCGTTTACTTTAGCCAAAAAACTGGACGCTAACGTTTTTGAAATGGACGCGCAGTTCGGTGTCTGGCGTTTAATTACCAGGAAAGAAAAACTGCAGATTGATTTGACCGCTTTCCAGGGAAAAAATTTAGAAGAAGATTTGAAGCGCAGAGATTTTACGGTCAATTCTCTGGCCCTGCCGACAATTGCGAAACCTGAAATAAAAATTAAAACTATTGATGGCAAAAACTATTTTCTGCTGTCAATAAAACCTAAAGAAATTATTGATTTGGCGGGCGGTTTAAAAGATTTAAAATCAAAAACCATACGCTCAAACGGCGCAAAAGTTTTTGAGGACGACCCGCTGCGCACTTTGCGCGCGCTGCGCGCTTCCGCCGAGTTAAATTTTAAAATTGACAAACAAACTTTGGCGCAGGTCAAAAAATATTCCCGTCTTATAACGCAAAGCGCGCCGGAACGGATAAGAGAAGAGCTTATCCGCGTTTTCAACTGCCGCGGCGTAAGAAAAAATTTGGAAATTTTGGACGCCGCGGGCCTGCTTAACGCGTTATTTCCCGTCTTAAAAGACCAAAAAAAATGCGCGCGCGTTTATTACGGCAAAGGCGGCGTTTTTGAACATACGCTGATGACGGCCGGCCGCATGGAATATCTGCTTGAAAATTTAAAAACCGTTTATCCGGCCTTTTACAAAAAAATTGAGCCTTACGCCAAAGACGCCGCGCTTTATAAAATGACCGCGCTGCTGCACGATATCGCAAAACCCGCGACCGCAAAAAAAACCGGCGGCCGCCTGCGCTTCTTTTTCCATGAAGAACAGGGCGCGTGCATGGCCGAAGAAATTTTAAAAAATCTGCGCTACAGCACGTCGGAAATACGCCTTATCTGCGCAATGATACACCACCACCTGCGCCCGAGCAACCTTGCGAGCAACGACGTGATTACCGACCGCGGCCTTTTCAAGTTTTTCCGCGGCATGCAGGACGCCGCGGTGCCGCTCCTTCTTCTCTGCTGGGCGGATTACGCCAGTTATGTTACGGACGCGCAGCTCAAAAAAATACTGCCGCTCTCTTCCAAACCGGTAATGACCATTGACGAGGCCAAAGCCAAAAGCAATGTCAGCAAAACTCTGCGCCACATGCAGGTTTTAAATTTCATGTTCAAAAAATATTTTGCGGACCGCGCGACAATCAACCCGCAGAAATTAATTAACGGAAGCGACGTTATGTCCGTCCTGCAAATCCCCTCGGGCCCGCGCGTGGGCGAGCTGCTTGAAAAAGTTACCCTCGCGCAGGTTGACGGCAAAATCAAAACAAAAGAAGACGCGTTAAAATTCCTCAAACAGATAAAGCCCTAGCCTCTGCCCCCCGTTCCCCTTAAATGTTAAAATGTATACATATGAACGATACCATTTGCGCGGTAATTACCGGTTCATGCTCCGCCGCCGCGGCAATACTGCGGCTCAGCGGGCCTGAGGCGTGGCCGGCCGTCACTGAACTTTCCAAACGTCAAAATTTCAGCCCGAGTCCGCGCCAGGTCTATTACCAAGATATTTTTGACGGCGATGAACTGCTGGACAAAGCGCTTGTCACTTTTTTTAAAGCGCCGCATAGTTTTACCGGCGAGGACGTGGTTGAAATTTCCTGCCACGGCTCCCCGTATATAAAAGGCCGGCTGCTGGAAATTTTGGCGGACAAAAATATACGTCCCGCAAAAAACGGCGAATTTTCAATGCGCGCTTTTTTAAACGGCAAAATGGATTTGGCGCAGGCTCAGGGACTGTGCGATTTAATAGCCGCGGACAACGCCGCCGCCCACGGCGCCGCAATGAACGGTATGGAGGGTCATTTATCGGCAAAATTTCAGCTCATAAAAGACATACTGTCCGAGCTTTTGGCGCAGATTGAGGTCCGCCTTGACGACGTTGACGATGAAATGGACGCGCTTGACCCGGAATATTCTCTGGAAACGCTTGAACGCTCGGCAACGGAAATTAAAAGTCTGACGGACACTTTCCGCACGGGCAAACTTATAAAAGAGGGCGTAAAAGTAAGCATAGTCGGCGCGCCGAACGCCGGCAAAAGCAGCCTGTTAAACGCGCTGCTGGGTTTTAACCGCGCGATAGTGTCCGAAGACGCAGGAACCACGCGGGACACGATTGAAGACGCTTTTGATTACAAAGGCCGCAAAATAATTTTAACAGACACCGCCGGCATACGCGCGCACGCGCTGAACGCGGCCGAGCGCGAGGGCGTGGAGCGCAGCCGCGCGGCCGCAAACGCGGCGGACATTATTGTTTTTACGCAGGATATTTCCCGCGCGGCCGACGGCGCGGACGCGGAACTCTGGGCGGAAATAAAAAAATCGGGCAAAAAAATTATACTTGCGGAAAATAAATCCGACATAAATTATTCCCCTTCAGGCTTTGAGAGCGCGGCGGACGCCGTCTTAAAAATCTCCGCCAAAACCGGAGGAGGAGTGCAGGAACTTAAAGAAGAAATAATAAGACTTACAAATTTAGACGCCGTTGACGCGCGCTCAAACATAATCACCTCCGCCGCGCATTACGATATGCTCTCAAAAGCTTCTGCCGAAATTGAGAAAGCGAAAGAATCCGTCAGCCTTGACGCCGGCCTTGAACTTACCGCCGAACACATACGCCGCGCGCTGCGCGGCCTTAAAGAAATTATAGGCGAAGTTTACGCCGACGATATTTTAGAAATAATTTTCTCAAAATTTTGCGTAGGGAAATAATGTACACATATAAAACGGAATATGACGTTATCATCGTTGGCGGCGGGCACGCGGGCTGCGAGGCCGCGCTTGCGGCCGCGCGCCTCGGCGTCAAAACTCTGCTGGTCACGCAAAATTTAGATACCATTGCGCAAATGTCGTGCAACCCGTCCATAGGCGGCCTTGCCAAAGGTCAGATAGTCAGAGAAATTGACGCGCTCGGCGGCGCTATGGGAAAAATTGCGGACGCCGCGGCTTTGCATTATCACATGCTTAACACGGGCAAAGGGCCCGCCGTCCACTCCCCGCGCGTGCAGTGCGACAAAAAAATTTACCAGTTTGCCTATAAAAATACTCTTGAAAAACAGCAGAATCTGGAACTTGTGCAGGACGAAGTTACGGAGCTTTGTTTTGACGGCGGGAAACTAAACGGCGCGCTCACGCTGCGCGGCACAAAATATATTTCTAAGACGGTAATTTTAACAACTGGCACTTTTCTGGGCGGCGTTATTCATATCGGCAACGTAACAATGCCGGGCGGAAGATACGGCGACGGGGCGAGCAATTTGTTAACAAAAAATTTAAGCGCTCTGGGCCTTAACGTAGAGCGTTTTAAGACGGGCACGCCCATGCGCGTTAACGCCAAACACGTTGATTTTTCGCTTTTCCATCCCCAGCCGTCAGACGACCCTTTTGAGCCCATGTCAATTTTTACCGCTCCCTTTAAACGTGATTTTCTGACGTGTTATATTACGCGGACAACCGCAAAAACGCATGAAATTTTAAAACGCAACATGCAGCGTTCCGCGCTTTATTCAGGGC
>JAIRUU010000050.1 GCA_031254225.1 Candidatus Elusimicrobium euhamitermitis | reverse complement strand
AAACGGTACGTTAGCCCGAAAAAAATTGAAATTTACCCAAATACCGAAGAAATTTTTCATCAGAAGCCAATGCGAACGAAGTGAGCGAATCAAGAGGACTGCGAAGCACCCAGCCAAAGGCGTCGTGAAATAATGTGTGATTTTCCAGGAAAATCACTCCTTATCTATCCACGCGCGCGTTCACGGCGCGCATTTATCAGCTCTTATTTAATATAATATGAAAGATGACGACAAGAAAGATGTTCTGGCTGCTTTTTACGATAAATCTTTTCAACTACATAGACCGCCAAATGCTGTTCGCCGTTTTCCCGCTTATTAAAACCGACCTTATGCTTACGGACGCGCAGCTAGGCAGCCTAGCGTCCGCTTTCATGCTCGTATACATGCTTTACGCGCCCATAGCCGGTTATTTTGCGGACAGAACCCCGCGGCAATACTGGATGGGCATAAGCGCGATATTATGGAGCGTAGCGACGTCGGCCACGTCAATAGCCAACAATTTTAAACACCTGCTCATGGCCCGCAGCTTCATAGGAGTGGGCGAAGCGGGTTTTACCGCCGTGGCGCAGGGTTTTCTGGCGGAGCACCACCCGCATGAAAACCGCGCGCGCGTTTTGGCCGCTTTCGGGCTGGCATTGCCTTTGGGCAGCGCGCTGGGTTATTTGCTGGGCGGTTTTATGGGCGGGCACTTCGGGTGGCGGGCGGCGTTTATGGTGCTGGGCGTGCCGGGATTATTTCTGGGTATTTTGGCGGCTTCAAGAATAAAAGACCAGCGCAAATTTTTAAGACCGTCGCAAAAGCCGAACCTTATGGTTTACCTGATACTTCTACGCAATAAATCTTTTTTATTTACGTGTCTTGCGCAGGCTTTCGCTATTTTTATAGTGGGCGGTTTATCGGCCTGGCTGCCGACGTATTTTAACAGATTTTTCGGTTACGGCGTGGCAAAATCAAGCATGATTTTCGGCGCCATGATAGTGACCGGCGGCGCGCTGGGCACTTTTTTGGGCGGTCAGATTGCGGACAGGCTGCTTAAAAAAACCAATAAAGCTTATTTTATAACCGCGGGCGTAAGTTTTGCGCTTGCCATGCCTTTTGCCGCGCTGGCCGTGGTAACGGATAATTTCAGATTATCCGTGCTGTGTTTCTCGGTGGCGATAGTTTTTGCGTCAATACAAATGGGGCCGCTCAACGCGGCTATCGTGGACGCGACGTCCCGCGGCATACGTTCCATGGCTTTTGCTTTAAATATTTTTATAATACATCTGCTGGGGGACGCCGTGTCGCCTTACGTTATAGGAAAAGTGTCTGATTTGACTAATTTAAGAATGGCTATTCTGGTCTGTCTTCTTGCCGTTGTGCCCGCCTGCTTTTTCTGCGCGATGGCCGCTTTCAGCATAAAAAACAAATCATTACTGCGTAAGATTACCGACTAAATACTTTTTGCGCCCGCTTCCAGAGCTTTTTTGTTTAACTCCAGCATTTCCGGCGTCGCGCGTTTGAAAACGGTTTTCATGGCTTTTGCAACGGCGTCAATGCCGACGGCCTGAGCCGCCGCCGCGAAAGCTCCCAGCGCGACCAGGTTTGCAACTTTCACGTTCCCGAGTTTTTGCGCTATTTCATTGCACGGCACGTTAAGAATTTTTATATCCGTCCGCTGCGGTTTAGAATTAACCAGAGAACTGTTGATTATCAAAAGCCCGCCTTTTTTAAGCAGCGGTTCAAATTTGGAAAGAGACGGCTCGTTCATAACAATAACCGTGTCCGGCGCGATGACAATGGGCGTATAAACTTCGTCGGACGCTATTACCACGGAACAGTTTGCCGTGCCGCCGCGCATCTCCGCCCCGTAAGACGGAAACCAGCTTGCTTTTTTACCTTCCGTAAGCCCCGCCTGCGCCAAAAGAACGCCCGCGGAAACTATTCCCTGCCCGCCGAAACCCGATATTCTTATGCCTTGATACATATCATTTCCCCTCGTTTTTAAACACGCCAAGCGGATACTGCGTCATCAAATCTTTCTGCACAAATTCCAGGGATTTTACCGCGTCCGTCCCCCAGTTGGTGGGGCACTGCGACAAAACTTCCACCATGCTGAACCCGACGTTGTTAACCTGGTTTTCAAAAGCTTTTTTAATAGCTTTTTTTGCTTTAAATATATTGGCCGGCGCGTCCACCGCAACGCGTTCCAGATATTTTGCGCCTTTGATTGCGGAAAACATTTCGCATATATTTATGGGATAACCCTGCAGCGCCGCGTCCCGCCCTTTGGGAGCGGTGGTCGCGGGCTGGCCGACGAGCGTGGTCGGCGCCATTTGCCCGCCGGTCATGCCGTAAATAGCGTTGTTAATAAAAATGACCGTAATATTTTCGCTTCTGACGGCCGCGTGCACAATTTCCGCCATGCCTATGGACGCCAGATCCCCGTCACCCTGGTAAGAAAAAACAATGCTATCGGGCTTTGCTCTTTTAATGCCGGTGGCAATGGCCGGCCCTCTGCCGTGCGCGCCCTGTATGGTATCGCAGTTAAAATAACTGTCCGCAAACACCGCGCAGCCGACGGGGGCCACCAAAACCGCCCTTTCCCGTATGCCCAGCTCGTCAATGCTTTCCGCTATCAATTTGTGCACCACGCCGTGGCCGCAGCCTGGGCAGTAGTGATACGGAACATTTGTTAAACTCTGCGGTTTTTTTGTAATGGGCTGCATAATTATTTGCCCCCTTTGCATTCGGACGGATTGAACGGGGAAAGCTGTTCTTTTTTGCCGGATAACGCGGATTTTACGGCGGTGACAATATCCCCGCCGTCGGGCATTGCGCCGCCCACGCGGGAGTGCAGGTAAACGGGAATTTTACCGTTTACCGCAAGTTTCACGTCAACAATCATCTGGCCGCGGCTCATTTCAACGCAGAGAAAGGCTTTGGTTTTTTGCGCCAGTTCGCATATTCTTTTATACGGAAAAGGCCATAAAGTTATGGGTCTGAACAGACCGACTTTAATGCCTTCTTTTCTCGCCTCTTCAATGCCCGCAAGCGCGGCGCGGGAAGAAATGCCGTAGGCGACTATAATAATTTCCGCGTCGTCCGTATACCGCTCTTCAAACAAAACTTCTTTTTCTTCCACTACGGCGTAACGCTGTTCCCTTTTTAAAAGCGCGGTTTCCAGCTCCCCGTCTTTTAAATAGTAGGAAAACACCATGCGTTTTTCGCGCCCTTTTGCGGGGCCTATGGCCCAGTCCGGCGTTTTTAAAGTTTTGGGGTCAACGGGCTCAAAGTTAAAAGACATTCCTTCCATCATCTGGCCCAAAATACCGTCGGCAAGTATCAGCGCGGGTATTCTGTATTTTTCGCTTAACTCATAGGCCAGTTTGGGGAAATTTCCCATTTCTTCCACGGAATTCGGCGCAAGAACAAAAGTCCTGTAATCGCCGTGGCCGCCGCCGCGCGTGGCCTGAAAATAATCCGCCTGCGCGGCCGCAATATTGCCAAGCCCCGGCCCGCCGCGCATAACGTTGGCTATCAGACACGGCAGATCCGCGCCCGCAATATAAGAAATCCCTTCCTGTTTTAAACTTATGCCCGGGCTAGAGCTGGACGTCATGCTCCTTATTCCCGTGGCCGCAGCGCCATAAATCATATTAACGGCCGCGGTCTCGCTCTCCGCCTGGACGAACGCGCCGCCGCGGTCAGGCATTTTTGCGGACATATATTCCGGCACTTCGTTTTGCGGCGTAATGGGATAGCCGGCAAAAAACCTGCACCCCGCGCGCAATGCGCCTTCCGCCAAAGCTTCGTTGCCTTTCATCAAAACTTTTTCACTCATATAATACTCCTGAAAAATTTTTCTGCCTAAACAGCTCCGCGTCCACGAACCAACGTCGTTACCCCGCTTCCGGATTTGAGGGAAATTTCAATTTTCTTCCGCCCGACCAAGTACTTAAAAGCGAAGCGTACGGGGAGGGCGGAAAAAATTTAAATTTACCCAAATGCGGAAGCCGCAACTTGACGCCTTCCGCCCGTTGCGCGGCAAAGACGCGCAACTAAAATAAGGTGCGCGCGACGCGCGCACTCAACATACTCACTTAAACACCGTTATGGCCAAGTCAGGGCACACGGCGTAACACATGGCGCAGCCTATGCAGGCCTTCTCGTCCGCCATTTCAGACGGATAATATCCAGTCTTGCTGAATTTGTCAGATTTTTTTAAACATTTTTTAGGGCAGGCTTTTACGCAAAGATAACACCCTTTGCAAAGTTTGGGGTCAACTTCAATTTTTGGCATATTAATGCCTCCGTATATATATAGTTTATTACTTTTAAAGGTCAATGACAAACTGTTAACTTGTTAACGCCGGCCGTTTTTGTTATTCTTTACTTATGAAAAGACTTTATTTTGCGCTACTTCTGTTTTTTATTCCTTTTTGTCTTTTTTCAAAACAGATTGTAATTTATCACACAAGCGATACACACGGTTTTTTTTATCCGGAGCTTGACCGCGCTTCCGGCCGCATGCAGGGCGGTTTTGCGGCTGCGCAGAATATCGTTAAGGCGGAACCGCTGCCGCACATATTGTTTGACAGCGGGGATTATTCCAACGGCACCGCCGAAGTAAAAGATACCAAAGGCGCGGCCGCCATAAAAATAATGAACGCCATGGGATACGCTGCGGCCACTATAGGAAATCATGAATTTGATTTCGGCGAAGAACAATTTTTACAAAATCTTAAACTTTTTAATTTTCCCGTTTTAAGCGCAAACACTTTTGATTCCCGAGCGGACGCGTTGCTTCCGAACGCAAAGCCTTATGATTTTTTTGAAGTCAACGGCGTAAAAATAGCCGTTATAGGCATTGGCAAAGAGGGCGACAATAAATTTATAAAATTCAAAAAACCGCAAACCGTAATAAAACCGGCGCTTGAAGAAATTAAAAAACAAAATCCCGCGGTGACGGTTTTGCTCATTCATGATTCTTACGACGGGGAAAACGCGGATATCGCCAAAAAATTTCCGGAAATAAATATTATCCTCGGCGGCCACGCGCATAAAGAATACCAGAATATTTTTATCGGCAAAACTTTGCTTGTTGAAAGCGGCGCGTATTTAAAAACCATGTCAAAAATAACCGTGGACATTGACGATAAAACTGGCAAATTTAAATCCGCGGGTTCGCAGCTTATACCGCTTTATATTGACGCTGCCGGCGAAGATACAGACATCAAACGGCTTGCCGGCAGTCTGCGCGTGCCCGGCATGGACGAAACGCTCGGCCGCGCCGCCGAATATATAAGCAAAAATCCCGTTAAAGACAACTGCTTTGATTCTCCGTTAAACAACTGGATTGCAGACGTTATGCTGGCCAACGTCAAAGCTGATTTTTCCGTGCAGAACACCGGCAGCGCGAGGATAAGCCTTGAGCAGGGGCCGGTTACCCTGCGGGACATGATAAGCCTGTTCCCGTTTGACAACAGAGCCGTCGCGGTAACCGTGGACGGTATTTTCGTAAAACGGCTTGTGCGGGACGGCATAAAAAATAATAAAACTTTATACGCTTACGGCAACCTGACCGCCAAATTTAAAAACAAAAATAACAAAATAAAAAATCTGCAAATTTTTATCAACGGAAAACCGGTTGAAAACCATAAAACCTATACGCTTGTGACAAACGAATATATCGCGGGCGGAAACACGGAAGGCTGGATGTTCAAACGCGTGCCGCAGGAAAATAAAAAAATTCTTGACGCCGGCATACGCGCCATGCTCGTTAAAAACTTAAAACAAAACTCTCCGCTTAAACCGGCGAACGTCTGCCGTTTGCAGGAAATCAAATGAAAAAACTTTTAATTTTACTTTTGCTTCTGCCGCTAGTCTCCTGCAAAGAAAAACCGTTTGCCGTCATAAACATTTACCACACGGGCGGCGTGGGCGGTATGTACTGGAGCAGGGAGGAGCCGGCTTTTGACAACCGCGCCGCGGGCGGCTACGCGGTGCTTAAAAATTTTCTGGCTTCGCAGCCGGGCAAAAAATTAATTCTGGACAGCGGGGACTGGTTTTCACAGACGCCGGAAGGCACGCTTTTTAAAGCAACCTTCCCGCTCGGCGTAATGAAAGAACTGGGTTATGACGCAACCGGCATAAGCGACCAGGATATTAACCCTGGCTGGGCGCCGCTTTACGACAGCATAAAAAATTCCGGCATGACGGTAATATCTTCAAATTTGCAGACGAAAACCGGCGCCGCCCCGCCCCGCGTGCAGAGTTTTGTCATTAAAGAAATTTCCGGCGTGAAAGTCGGTATTTTCTCTCTTATAATAACGGCCAACATACTCGCGGCGCAAAGCCGCCTGGGGGACGTTTCCGCGCAGGATGAAATTGACGCCGCCGCAGCAGCGGTAAACGCGCTCAAAGACAAAGGGGCGGACATTATAATTCTGCTCACGGACATCGGCGAAAACGACGTTAATTTTGACGAGCACAGCATTTTGGAGCAGGTGGAAGGAATAGATTTAATTCTCTCCGTCGCCGCGCAGGGGGACGAGGCGGACATGGAAAAATACAACGGCGCTTTTATCGTCAGAAGCGCGCCGTTTCTTACGTCCGTCAGTAAACTGAAAATAACTTTTGACGGCGATAAAAAAATATCCATGGTGCGTTTTGATTCCGCGCCGCTTTTAAAAGACACTTACGGCGAAGACGAAGATTTGGCGGCGCAGATAACGCGTATGCGCGCCAGCGCGCACAAAAAATTAAATTACGTCGTGGCCACGGCGGAAAACGAGATAAAAGACGTAGACAACGCGCCAGGTTACCTGGGCGAACTTATTGCCGGCTGTCTTAAAGAGTGGGCAAAAACAGATATCGGCATAATTAACTCCGACTCCGTGCGCTCCAATATTCCCGCCGGCAAAATAACCGAATATTCTTTATACGAGCTTTATCCTTACGGGGACACGGTTATGTCCGTCCGTCTGCGCGGGGAAGAAATTAAAAATATTATTGAAAAAAGTCTGTCTTCCAAAAATAATTTTCCGCAGTTTGCCGGCGTAAAAATTGAATATGACCCTTCGGCCGGAGAAGGCGCCAGAATAAAAAAGATACTGGTTAACAACGCGCCCGTGCAGCCGCAGACGATATACCGCATGGCGGCGACGGACCATATTATAGCCGGCGGCTTCGGGCATGACGAATTTATTAACGTCGTTGAATTTAAAAATACGCAGATAGACGTGCGCGCGGTGCTGCGCCAGTGTTTTGCCAAAAAGAAAATAATAAAGGACGAGCCGCCCGCCGCCTGGAAAACCGTTCAATGAACAAATTTGTAAAACCGCTCGCCGCCGGTAAATTTACCGCGGAAAACAATCTGCTTCTTGCGCCTATGGCCGGAATAACGGACGCGCCTTTCAGAATTATGTGTCTGAAATGCGGCGCGGGAATAGTCTGCGCGGAAATGGTAAGCGCGCGCGGCGTTGACATGGAAAACGCCAAAAGCCTGCGCATGCTTAAAATTGACAAACGCGAGCGGCCGGTATCAATGCAGATTTTCGGTTCCTCGGCGGAAGATATTGCAAGCGCGGCCCGCGCGGCGCAGGCCGCGGGCGCGGATATTATTGATATAAACGCCGGCTGCCCAGTCAAAAAAATCAACAAAGCCGGCGCGGGCTGCGTTTTAATAAAACAGGAAAAGCTGCTGGCGGAAATTGTGCGCGCCGCCGTAAAAGCCGTCAAAATTCCCGTAACTTTAAAAACAAGAATAGGGCTTACCGAAGGTAATTTTGCAGGCGATAAACTGGCACAAATAGCCGAGAACGAGGGCGCGGCCGCGCTTGTCATGCACGCACGCTACGCCAGCCGCATGCATTCCGGCCCAGCGGATTTGGACGCGCTTTGCAAAGCAGTTTTCTCCTGTAAAATACCGGTTATCGGCAACGGCGGCGTGACAAATTTAGGCCTTGCAAACAAAATGTTTGAGACGGGCGTCGCCGGCGTTATGATAGGCCGCGGCGCGCTTGGCAACCCGCGTATTTTTGAACAAATAGCGGCCGGCAGAGAAACGCCGCCCGAGCCGCGCCAAAAAGCCGCGGATTACCTTGATATTATAAAAGAGAACGTAAAGTTTTACGGCGAGAAAACCGGCCTTGCCCGCGCGCGCAAAACCACGGGTTACTGGCTGGGCGGTTTCCCAGACGCAGGCGCGCTGCGCGCAGAATTTATGAAAATTACGACGCTGGCCCAAGCCGAAGAACTTTTTAAAAATATCATATGACAAAAAAAATTATAACGGCCGCGCAAATGCGCGAAATTGAACGCCGCGCCGTAGAGGAGTTTAAAATACCGGAAGACATGTTAATGGAACACGCCGGCCGCGCGGCCGCCGAACGGATTTTAAACGATATCCTTCCGCATGAAAAAGAAAAAAGAGAAAAGAAAAAAATAATTGTAATCTCCGGCGGCGGCAACAACGGGGGCGACGGCCTTGTCTGCGCGCGCTATCTTCTGGAAGAGGGCTGCAGCGTTTACTGTTACATCGTCAAGACGGGTAACGGATATAAACCGCTGGTAATGAAAAATTTAAAACGCGCGTTTTTTTCTCACTTATCCGTAAAAGAAATT
>JAIRUU010000123.1 GCA_031254225.1 Candidatus Elusimicrobium euhamitermitis | reverse complement strand
CGAAAATATCTAAAATCAAAAGCGTGCGGTCAATAATTTTAGCCGGTATTATTGAAGCCAGATTATTCTGCTGCGCCGGCGTAATTTCCGAATTAAAAATCACGGCGGAAATTTTATTTTCTCTGACGTACGCCGCTATTTCCTCCGCCTTGCCGCGGCCTATAAAAGCAGCGGGATTATAGTTAACAAGCGGCGCGTAAAAAATGTCCGCGACCTGCGCGCCGGCGGTCTCCGCCAGACGGCGCAGCTCGTCAACAGCCGCCTCGGAATATTTTTGGCCTTTCAAATAAGCTTCAACCAAAATTACTTTTTCCATTTATTATATTCCCCCAGAATTTTTTCCGCCGTTGCCTGCGCCCCGTTAAAAATTATTTTATTTTTATAACGCGCAAACCACGTGCGCTGGCGTTTGGCGTACTGCCGCGTTAAAATTACTATTTTTTCTATCGCCGCCGCGCGCGTGATTTTTCCGTCAATAAAATCAATAATCTGCGGGTAACCCAGACTTTTCAAAGCCGGCGTCTCCGCCGTAAATCCGCGCAGCAGCAGCGCGCGCGTTTCATTAACCATGCCGTCAAAAATTAAGTTTGTGCGCGTCTCAATGCGCCGGTTAAGTTCGTCTTTTTCCCAGTCAAGATAAACAAAAAAATTATCGCCGAGGTTTGCGTTAAACCTGCCTGTCCGCAGCGTGCTGGCCGGAATTCCGGTAAGCTCAAAAATTTCCAGAGCGCGCATAACGCGCTGAATATTTCCCGCCGGTATTGCCTCCGCGCTGGCGATGTCAACCGAAGCAAGTTTTTGGTGCAGCTGTGCCTTAGTCATGGCGGAAAATTTTGCGCGCAGCGTAGGGTCAGCCTCAGGCAATTTATCCATGCCGCTGAAATATGCCTGCAGCCACATGCCCGTGCCGCCGGCAAAAACGGGAATTTTATTTTTTGCCAAAATTTCCGCCTCAATTTTTTTAGCCGCGCTGACAAAAAGCCCGGTATTATAAATCTGCTCCGGCGGCAAAAAATCAACCATATGATACGGAACGCCGCCAACCGTATAAACGCCGCCGTCGTAAACGCCCGCCGGTTTTGCGGTGCCGAACAAAAGGCCGCGGTAGACCTGCCGCGAATCAACGGAAATAATTTCTCCGCCTATAATCCGCGCCACGTCAAGCGCCAAATCAGTTTTCCCAGAAGCCGTCGGCCCCGCGATAATAATAGCCATAACAATATTATATAAGTTACTCGCGCATTACGCCGTTAAAAAAACCGCCGGAACTTTTAAGTTCCAACGGTTTTTAAAAGAGTGTTTTTCTATTTGATTGTATTTCTTAGTTTTGTTTTGGAGTGTAATAATCAGATACTTTATAATAGTTTGACCATTGTTGTAATTCTTGTTCTTCTATCAAAATAAATAGATATGTACTTGAGTATTTCGTATTATTGTAATAATGAGTTTGCGGAACATAGGAAGTTGAATATGCCGTCCCATACGCAGAACGTCCTCCACTATATATAGAAACATTAGAATATGTTGTTACGGGTTTGCTTGTGGTATAACTGCTTACACTTGTATGAGAATCTGTATTTTGATTGATAACAGTAAAGTAATAATAGCCCTTTTCGTAAGCAAATTTAGACATGTATTTACGGCATTTATTATCTACTTTTTTTGCACCAACAAAATCATTCCCATCGCAATCAATAGAAAATATTTTACCGGTAAAACTATCATCTAACCCATATTCATTTGGTTTAAATTTTTCTACGTTATAACTCACACATCCAGCCAAAATAATAATTAAAAACAAGAAACCAATTCTATTCATACGCATAATGCTAAGACTTAAACAGCGTGAGATCTTTTTGCAGTTTATTGCACAGCTCCGCGGCTTTGCAGGTGGAAACGCAAACCTCCGGAAGCTTCAGCAAAATCCTTGTATCGCAGTCCGCAAAATCCTCGGCCATGGCGCTGATTTTGGCAACCGCGGCCTGGCTGATTTCCAAAAATTCTATGCCCAGGGTAAAGACGGAATTTTTTTGTTTTACCCACGAGGTTTTAGCTTTGATATCAAATTTTCCGACGGCGGGCAAATCCAGCGTTATGGAAATATTATTTGAAAACGGTGCTTCCAAAAAGCTTATCAGCCGCATTCCCGAGACGGACAAATCAGCCAAAATAGCCAGCACGTTCTGCTCCTTCCCCTCGGCCGTAGTGTAGGTCAGGTTAACGGGCTCAACCAGATTATTTAAAACAGGCACTCTTGCGTGGCGCCTTTTTTCAACGCGTTTGTCTTGCATAGTTTACTCCGAGTATAATAAAGTACCGTCTGACTTTTTGATTAAAACCGTAACAATGTTTCCGGAGGCCTGCTTTGCGGGAAATTTAACCCACAAATTGCCGGACGCGCGGCCCTTGTACGGCGTTTCAACCAACACTTCCTGTTTTGTGCCAACCGCGCGGTCATACGCCGCGGCCGCGTAACCCTTAACTTTATTTAACAAAATATCCAGCCTTTTTACCACATCTTTATCAGAGACGGCGTTTTTTAAAGCGGCGCAAGTGCCCGCGCGCGGAGAAAATTTGAAACAATACGCAAAACTGAACCGCGCCGCATCCACTAGTTTTAAAGTGTCGTTAAAATCTTCTTCCGTCTCGCCCGGGTAACCTATAATAATATCCGTAGACACCAAAATGCCCGCGGCTTTAAGCGCGTTGATTGTATCAAGCAGCATTTTCCCGTCGTAACCGCGCTTCATGTCCTTCAAAATTTTATCAGAGCCGCTTTGCGCCGGCAGATGAACGTGCTTTGCTATTTTGGGATTATTTTTTATAACCTCAATCAATTTCGGCGTCATATATAAAGGATGCGGGCTCATAAACCGCACGCGCAGTACGCCCGGCACCGCGGCCGCGGCTTCAAGCAAATCCGCAAAATCAGTAGTCTCATATTTATAAGCGTTTACCGTCTGGCCAAGCAGGACAATTTCCTTAACGCCGCGCTCCGCAAGCGTTTTAACCCGCGCTAAAATTTCCTGCGGCGGCAGACATTTCACGGGCCCGCGCACAGACGGCACAATGCAGTAAGAACATTTAAAATCGCACCCGCGCATGACGGTAACAAAGTCGGTAACCGCGCTTTTTTTAATAATATCCCCGCCGCGTTCCGTCCCAAACAAACCGCTCTCGTCCAAAACGCCGCCGAAGTTTTCTATCCCTTTTGCGCCGGCCACGATATCCAAAAACTGATAAGATTTTTTAAGTTTTTCCCCTAGCCGCTGCGCCGCGCAGCCCGCAAAAATTATAACGCGGCCGCTGCGCGCGGCTTTCCATTTTTCCAGCCGCCCGAGGTATGAAACCGCCTTATGCTCCGCGTGTTCGCGCACAGTGCAGGTGTTGACCAAAATCACGTCGGCGTCGTCAATGTCAGCGGTCTCCTGCGCGCCGCGCAGGGCAAGAGCGTCCAGCATCTCCGACGAATCGGCCACGTTCATCTGGCACCCGAAAGTCTGCACAAAAACTTTTTTTGTCATCAATAAGACTCCGTCCTTATATCAGCGGCGTATCTTCCTATTTTTTTCCTCTCCCTGTAAGGGAGAGGACACAGGAGAGGGTTTTGAACACAATATGTACACAAAATACGCTGTTCCGGCTGGTAAAACTCGGCGTAACTCTGGAACTTTTTTCCCGCCGCCAAGCTTACACCCCAGCCCCTACCACGCAAGGGGCGAGGGGAAAGAGGAATAAACTAATTTAAATTGATATGATTGATAGCTTCAACGGCGGCTTTTGCGCCGGAGCCGGCGGCTATTACCGCCTGGCGGAAATTGGGGTCGGCGCAGTCGCCCGCCGCGTAAAGACCTGGAATATTAGTCGCGCATTTTTCATTGATTTTAACCTGCCCGCCCGCCAGCAATTCCACGCCGGAGTTTTTCAAAAAATCCGTCTGCGGCACGCCGCCCACGGCCACAAACACGCCATGGCACGGCACGGTCTCAACGGTATTGTCAAGCACATTACGCAGCGTAATGCCGGTAACGCCGAGCACGTCGCCTTCAATTTTTTCCGCGACGCAAAAAAGTTTCATTTTAATTTTAGGGTCCGCTTTGGCAATATCCACGCTTTTCTGCGCGGCGCGAAACTCGCCCCGACGGTGGACAAGCGTCACGCTCCTGCAGATTTTTGCCAGAAACAAAGCGTCCTCAAAAGCCGTGTTGCCGCCGCCCACGACGACAACGTCTTTGCCGCGGAAGAAAAACCCGTCGCACGTCGCGCACGCGGAAACGCCGCGGCCGCGGTACTCTTTTTCCCCTTCTACCCCCAGCCACCGCGCGTGAGAGCCTGTGGCCACTATAACGGTTTTCGCTTCAAAAACGCCGCCCGAAGTCCTGACGGCAAACGGACGTTTTGAGGTATCAACGCTTTCAACCGTGTCGTCCAAAATCTCGGCGCCGAGGCGCGCGGCCTGCTTTTCCATTTTATCCATAAGTTCAAAGCCGCTCAAAGGCTCCACAAAGCCCGGGAAATTTTCAAGCTCGTTTGTCTGCACCAGCTGGCCGAGGCCGAAGGGCCCCTTCAAAACTTTAACTCTAAGACCCGCGCGCTGGCCGTAAACCGCGGCGGTAAGGCCGGCCGGCCCCGCGCCTATAATTAACATATCAGTCATTTGAATTCCCCTGTCATTTTTTTAAAAAGTTCCATGGGCATGCCGACGACGTTTGTCCTGCTGCCCGCAATTTTTTCTATCAGCATATCGTCCTCGTCCTGCACCGCGTAACCGCCGGCTTTGTCCAAATGTTTGCCGGCAAGTTTTTTAAGCTGGGCGTCCGTCAGCCGGCGCGCTTTGCAGCGCGTTTTGGCTACGCCCGTAAAAAGTTTTTTCTTGTCCAAATTAATAATTGCCACGCCGGTGTAAACCGTCTGCCAGGAGTTGTTTAAAAGTTTTAAAATTTCAAGCGCGTGCGCGGCGTTTTTCGGTTTGCCTATTACGCGGCCTTTGCAAAAAACCAGCGTGTCCGCGCCTGCCACCGTCTCGGCCGGATACTGAACGGCCACTTCAAAAGCTTTTTTTAAAGCCAGGTCGCGCACCATGGCGGCGGGCTTTTTGAAGCGCGTTTTTTCCTCGCCGAGGGCGGGAACAATTTTAAATTTATAACCCGCTTTTGTCAGCAATTCTATGCGGCGCGGGGAGCGGGACGCGAGTATTATCATTTCAAAACCGTAACAAGCCTCATAACCAGCAGATAAGAAATCAGCAGGCCGAGCGCGCCGGAAAACGTGATGTTAACGGACAGCGGATGCACGCCCACGCCGCCGAAAACCCTGGTAAAAAATAAATAACTCTGCCCCGTGAGCGCGAGCGCGGCCGCCTTCTCAATAACCATGCCTATAACCGCGCCGAAAACTAAAATAAAAACCGCAATGCCGAGCGTTCTCATATGTATACTCCGTCCTCCGAATTTTTTCCTCTCCCTGTGAGGGATAGGACACAGGCCTGCCGCACCGTAGCGCAGCGAAGGCGGGTGAGGGTTTTATACACAATATGTACACAAATATGCGCCGTCCTGCTGGAAAAACCCTGCGTAAAAAATGGAACTTACTTTATTTTATAAAGTCCATTTACCCCTTTCCCCTTCGGGGGTTTCCCCCTAAAAGGGGGAATTTTATTACTCCATTTTGTGTATCAAACCCTCACCCTGCCCTCTCCCTTTTAGGGAGAGGAAAATACTACGTATAAATCTCTAAATAAGTATTCAGATTTTCGGCTTTGGCCAGCGACAGCGCGGCTTCATATTTTTCTTTGGCTTGCGTAGTACGGCCGAGCGCGTAGAGAATCTGCGCCAAAGAAAGTTTTGTTAAAATCTGCCCGCGTTTTTCGTCCGAGCCGGCAAAAAGTTTTTCCGCTTCTTTAAAATAATTCAGGCTTTCGCCAAGTTTATTTTGGCGTTTAAGCGCGTCCCCAACGCCCCATTTTACAAAACCCAAATCAACCCTGTCGCCGATTTTTGAGTACAGCGCGGCCGCTTTTTTATAACGCGCCAGAGCCTCTTTAATATTGCCAAGCTGGCGCAGCCCGTTGGCCATGCCGCAGTTTGTGTATGCTTTGCCGAAAATATCTTCAGACCGCACAAAAATTTTGTCCGCGCGGCGGTAATATTCCACGCACGCCTTTACGTTTCCGGCTATTCTGCTTATGCCCGCGAGGCCGCAAAAAGCGTAGGCCAGATTAGTTTTTTCGCCTGATTTTTTTGCGTAAACAGCCGCCTGTTTAAACGCGGCGACGCCGTCCCCAAACCGGCCCTGCAGACGGAAAATGCCGCCTTTAGCCCACAGAATAAAACTTATTCCGCCGTAATTTTTTTCCGCTTTATAATAAGAAAGAACTTTATTTAGATATTTCAGGCTTTCGCCTAATTTTCCCCGCGCGCGCAAAGCCATGGCTATTTCCT